>NZ_PQDH01000015.1 GCF_002964605.1 Vallitalea okinawensis | reverse complement strand
AGGCTTATTTGTCATGCCCATTTTTATTTCAGAATTTTTCTCAAAAAACTATTGACTTTTAATAGTTAGTCACCTCTTGGTCAAAAGAAAGGGACACGCGTCCCTTTTCTTTACTTTTGAATCATATCTTCATAGATGAATTGTGCGAATTCATATAGCCCCTCTGGTAAACGTGGTCCTTGACGATTGATAATGTCTTCATTAACAATATGAACCTTTCCTTCTTTAACTGCGGTTAAATTCGTATAGGGCTCTGTGGCTATAAATCCTTCGTACATCCATTCTCCTATTAAGATAATTTCTGGATCATCCTCTACTAATTTTTCAGCACTATATGCCCAGCCCGTCGCATCTTTTGCAACATTATTTCCTCCAGCTAACTCAATCATTTGGCTAACAAAAGTTTCACCCGTTGCTGTATAATCACCCATATCACCATATGAAACAACATAATAGACAGACGGTTTTTCTTCTATATTAGCTAATGCAGACGTAGTGTCTTCTACTGAATCTTGCATCCCTTTAACTACGGCTTCAGCTTCAATCTTACGATTTGTAACAAGACCTAATTTCTCAATAATAGAGTATACTCCTTCAAAGCTTTCAGGCTCGTATAAAGCAATAGTCTGAACGCCAGCATTATTTAACTGGTTGGCAGCCTCTTCAGAAAAATGAGTTGATACAATAACGATGTCTGGATCTAACTCAATAATCAATTCAATATTAGGTTCCATTAACGAACCTATTTCAGGTACCCCCATAACTTCTGCTGGATAATTACAGAAGGATGTACGTCCAATCACTTTATCAGCGGCACCAATCGCATATAAGGCTTCTGTAATATTGGGAGCAACAGAAACAATTGACATAGGTTCTTTTTCAATGGTAAATTGACCACCCATAGTTTCAACTGTTAGTGGATATGTAATGCTTGTATTTTCAGATGATTCTTCAGTTACTTCTTCTATTACAGGCTCCTCTTCAGTCTCCTTAACTATTTGATTACTATTTTGATAGGCGTCCTCACCCACACTCTCGTTGTCACTACTGCATCCTACAAATGTTAACATCAATATGAGTATCATTATTGATATAAATAAACTTTTTAACTTCATTTGCTTACCTCTCTCTCTAAAACTTTTAAAAATTGAATGTTATGAGTAGAACCTTTTACTGCTATTCTAAAATACTGTTGAGACAGATCGCGAAAACCATCAGGTGTGCGAATAAGATAACCTGCCTCGATAAGATTTTCTTTTAATCTATAAGCATCAAAATCATTCTCTAGCTCAACGAGATGAAAAATAGTGCTGGATTTATACACTTTAATACCATTTATTTTTTGAAGTACCCTGTAGCAATAGGGGATCTCCTTACTGATAGTTTCGTTAGTTCTAATCATATAGTCTCTGTCTTTAAAAATAACCTTTGCCAACTCTGCTGCTGTATTCACTTGCCACGGACCAATCCCGGCAGCTAATTTATTTAAAAGCCTTTCATTACTGGTGATCATATACCCTAGCCGTATACCTGGTAATCCAAAGTATTTTGTTGCTGCACGACTAATAATTAAACGCTTATACTGCTTGTAATTCTTCATAAGGGTTGCTTGAGGGTTTAGTGATAATTCGATAAAAGCCTCATCAACCAGCAAATATCCGCCTTTTTTTGTAATATGAGCTATTAAATTCTCTAACCTATCCTTAGATAGTAAATTACCCGTTGGGTTATTGGGATTACAAATGATAACCAACGTCTCTTTTTCTACTCGTTCTATAAGTTTCTCGTCATCAAGATCATAATAGCTATGATTTCCTTCTATTCCTTTGGTTAAAGGTATTACCTCAAAGGGAACCCCTGCCTTAACAGCAGCTTTTTCATATTCCGAAAAAGTGGGTGCTAATGTAACCACTTTATGAAAACCACACTGTATCACCTTATGGATAAGTTCAACAGAACCGTTGTCCACTAGTATATCCTTTGAATCAACTTCTAAATAAGAACTTAAAGCCTTCTTTAATTCATGATAACGATAATCTGGATATCTTTCAAATTCATATATCCCCTGTATAAGAGCTTCTTTAAATGAATCTGGAATACCTAATGGATTAATATTTGAGCTATAATCTAAAAGCTTTTTTTTATAAGCATATATATTTGCACCATGGTCATACATATTTTTCTTCCTTCTATATAGTAATTAGCTGTGCTTAATCAGATTTTATGAATAAGTATATTCAACTTACTAATTATACAGCTTCTTATTTATTAATACTCATAACAGTACAGTGACCAACCTCATCTATTTGCAATTCGCTATAACACCCTTGCCTGAAACCAAAATGCCAAAACCCTTTAGCTTCCATTCCTAACAAATAGGATAACATGAGACGTAAACACCCTTGATGTGATACAATCAAAATATTACCTTTTTCCTCTGCTGACATTAAATCATCTATGAAATCCTTAATGCGATCATAAACGTTTAGGAGACATTCTCCTCCAGGGGGGGCTGTAGCTTCATAGTCATTACAAAATTGAACCCAATGCTCAGGATAGTCCTTTTCAATGGCTTTATAATTCAAGTTTTCCCACTGACCAAAATTCATTTCCATAATCCTAGAATCTATTATACTCTTTTTCTGATGACCGAGGATTATTGTAGCTGTGTCATAAGCTCTCTTCAAAGGACTACTGAAAGTCTTTGAAAAGACTTTATCATTTAGTTTTCCTTTGACTTCATCGGCTTGTTGGATACCTTTTAAAGTCAAGTTACAATCTGTGTGACCATAATAAACACCAGATTCATTGAGCTCACTTTCACCATGTCTAACAAAATAGATATTTAGCATAATTCACCTACCAGATATATTGACTTAAGGTTACCTTGCTATAATTACAATCATGAGAATGAAACAAAGGATTTCTAGCAATTCATTTGCTGCTCCTAAGGTATCTCCAGTCATACCATCAATCTTTTTATAGATATAGTTTCTATAGAGGTATGACAAGACTAACATGATGCATAAGATGACCAAGCCATTCCATTTTAATGAAATAAAAAAGATGCTTCCACCTAGAATTAATGCAATGATAACAGGCCATCTCGTCATATGATTAAGATACATGGACGCTAAACCTTCTTTTCTGGCATACTTAGATATACCCAGTAGTAGAGCTACGCAAGTCTTAGCTCCAATAGGTGCTAATAATAAGGCCCATAGGATATCAACTTCCAGTAAAGCATATAAACATATAAATCTTAGCCCTAAGTCAAAGATAATTGCCAGTACACCATTGGTACCCACTCGACTATCTTTCATAATTTCTAGCATTCTATCCTTCGTACGACTGGAATAAATACCATCACAGGTGTCAGCAAGCCCATCTAGATGAAAAGCTCCCGTCACCATAGTATTCGCCAATAAAACCATAGCAATAGCAATATAATCTGTTGTTACCTGTTGAAACAAATGAAAAACCAAAACATTAATCAGACCAATTATACCTCCAACCAGTGGATAATAAGCAACACCTCTAGCAAAAGAATCTTCCTTTACTTCAATGGTAATGGGTATAGGTATACGGGTTAAAAATTGGAGTGTCAATATAAAATGTTTCATCTTTTCTTCCTCACATCTTCTTTCTATCTTTTAATATAGAAGACTAACTAAGTGTTTTTACTACCTTATATCAATTAAATAATCTGTATCTAACTCAATGTCCTTGAATGTCCCCATATGGTCCATCATGGCCATAGCTGAATCTATTATAGAAAAGGCAAGGGGACATCCCGTTCCTTCACCTAAGCGCATATCCATTAGTAACATCGGCTCCATACCCATTTCTTTCATGATTCGTTCATATGCAGGCTCTAATGAACTATGGGATGGTATCATATAATTTTTAGATATGGGTGATATCTTAAATGCAGTATAGGCCGCTGCTGCTGAAATAACGCCGTCAATGACAATAGGGATTTTATAATATGCTGCTCCTAGAAAACATCCTACTAAACCAGCAATATCTAATCCTCCCACCTTCGCTAGCGCATCAATAGGGTCAGAAGGGTTAATGCTATGGTAATTTAATGCCTTTGTAATAATACTTTTTTTGTTGATCAGCCCCTCATCAGTCAATCCCGCTCCTTTTCCAACTGCTAAGTCAGCAGAACATCCTGATAAAGCCATTACAATAGCTGCACTTGTTGTGGTATTACCAATCCCCATCTCACCTGTTCCTAATATCTTATACCCTTCGTCAACTAAATCTTTGACAATATGAATACCTACTTCGATGGCTCTAACAACCTCATCATGAGTCATAGCAGGCTCTATAGCCAAATTACGTGTACCTTTTCTAATCTTTCTTTGGACAAGTCCAGGGTAGTTAACATCTGATTTAATACCGATATCAACGACTCTCAAATCTGCACCTGCTTGTTTAGATAAAACACTTATACCAGCTATCCCTTTGAGCATGCTAATGGTTTGAACAGCTGTTATATGCTGAGGTGTAATGGCAATACCTTCATCCCACACGCCATTGTCCGCTGCCATAACTACAGTACACTTTTTATCCAATTGATTATGGATACTTCCTGTTATACCAGCCACTTGAATGGCTAGTTTTTCAAGTTTGCCAAGACTACCAATGGGTTTAGCTAAAAAATCAACACGACTTTCAGCATCCTTTAGCACTTGTTGGTCTAAGGGTTGAATTCCTTTTAAAACCTTCTCCAATGTTTGCATATACATCCTTCTTTCTTTATCTTCAATTTGTTAATGCCGAAAGCATGGAGGGGAGCCCAGCTCATTGAAGTTTATTATAGAGCAAAAGTAGCTACGCTACGTCTTCCTTTGGAAGTTTGTATCGTTAGGAAAGTGACACGTCACACTTTCTTACACTAAAAAACACACTCCTAAGGGAGTGTGCATCTTTTAACCAGTATAACTAGGTTATGTGTTAACATTTAATCCTCTCTACCTCTCCCTCCGAAGGCGAAAGTTTCAGTCGACATGGCAGGTTTCCTGGCTCTGGGCTTTATCTACTCTCCAACCTTCTCAGCAGTTGCCAATGGTTATATGGATTTCGTCTCCCAATACAGTAGCGGGGGCTGCAACGGCATCTAACCGTTTTCCCTTTTATCCCTTAGAAGGGCACCCTGTCGATTATTTTATTCAATTATATTCATGACACATTCATTATACACCTAGTCTATTTAATATTCAATAGGACAATAGAGATTAATTCAATTTCAAATTAATTTACTAGCCTTCTAAAATTTTAATATAAACTTTTCTGTTTCTAGGTCCATCAAACTCGCAGAAATAGATACCTTGCCAAGTACCTAATAAGAGTTTATTATGATGAATGATAACTGTTTGATTAAAGCCCATCATACTTGATTTAATATGCGCTGCTGAGTTACCTTCCATATGATGATAGCCATCATTAAATGGAATAACCTTATTAAGTTCATATAGCATGTCCCTTTGGACATCTGGATCAGCGTTTTCATTAATAGTCACACCAGCTGTAGTATGGGGGATAAAAATTTGACAAAGCCCTTCTTCGATTCCTGACTCATTAACAACCCTAGCCACCTCTCTTGTTATGTCCACAAATTCAGTCTCTTTATTAGTTGTTACCCTTAGCTCTTTTAGCATTCTTCCACCTCACTATTTAGGATTCTTCCTCAATTTCATGGCGTTGCTTTCTTGTATGCTGACGCTCACCAATAGTTTTTTCATAACCTTGGTCCGCTGGCTCATAATAATGCCGTCCTACTACTTCATCAGGTAAATATTGTTGTACCACATAATGATCCGGATAATCATGAGCATACTTATACCCTACATGACCAAGTTTTCTTGATCCTGAATAGTGGGTATCTTTTAAATGTTTAGGTAATGTAACCACTTTTATATCTTCAACATCTTTGTAGGCACGTTTAATGGCTACATAAGATGCATTACTTTTAGGAGCACTGGCTACATATGCAACAGCTTGAGACAAAATAATCCTTGCTTCTGGCATCCCTATAAAATCGACGGCTTGAACTGCTGATACAGCTACTTGCAAAGCTCTTGGATCAGCATTACCAACATCTTCTGATGCGCATATAACAATTCGACGTGCAATAAATTTAATATCTTCTCCAGCATAAAGCATCCTTGCTAGATAGTAAATAGCTGCATCTGGGTCAGACCCTCGCATGCTCTTAATGAACGCTGAGATCGTATCGTAATGGTTATCACCATCTTTATCATAACGTACCGCTCTTTTCTGAATACACTCTTCCGCAATCTCTAAGGTTATAAGAATTTTTCCTTCTTCATCTTTATCTGTCGTCAGAACACCTAATTCAATGGCATTCAATGCTGCCCTTGCATCACCATCTGCAACGTTGGCAATGAAATCCAATGCTTCATGGGTAATAGAAGCATTAAAACTCCCTAACCCCTTTTCCGTATCCTTTAAAGCTCGTTCCACTAATGCTTTGATATCTACATCATTTAAAGGTTCCAAACTAAAAAGCCTAGATCTTGATAGTAGTGCGCTATTCACTTCAAAATAAGGATTCTCAGTAGTAGCACCAATGAGTATAATCGTTCCATCTTCAACAGAAGGTAATAATGCATCCTGCTGTGCTTTATTAAAACGGTGAATCTCGTCTATAAATAAAATAGTCTTTCTTCCTGTCATACCCATTGTGGTCTTGGCATCGTCTATAACTTTATTAATATCTTTCTTCCCAGCTATAGTAGCATTCAATTGTCTAAAATCCGCTTTTGTAGTATGGGCAATAACCTTAGCTAATGTGGTCTTGCCTGTTCCAGGTGGTCCATAAAATATAATGGAGCTTAACTTATCAGCTTTAATAGCACGGTACAATAACGTGCCTTCACCAATAATATGCTCTTGCCCAACTACTTCTTCTAATTGAGTAGGTCGCATCCTTGCAGCTAAAGGTGATTCCTTTTCTAAACTCTTTTGTCTTGTATATTCAAAAAGATCCATGACTCATCCTCCGTAACCGACTATAACTTAATCATATTATACCAAACACATGTCCGTATGTCTATTATTGAAGGCATCAACTCGTTTCATCTAAGCTGAAATTGAATGAAGTGCAGAAAAGGACTACTCACCGAGATAGTCCCTTTAGATTTCTATATGAAGTTTGATATTCCACTACAATCGTGATGCATTCATAATGACAGGTACAACTTGTTTTTTGCGTGAAAAAACCTTTGGTAGGAACTTACTTACTTCGTTTCTTTGGAACTCAAAGGCATTCTCAACAATCCATCTTTCAGACCCTACTGCAACAAGTTCTGTTCCTTCACTAATAATATTGGTTACCATCATAAGAACCAGGTCAACCTTGTCTTTCTTAGCAAAGTCCTCCATTTCATCTACAACTTCTGATTTGACATAATTAAAACCTTCAAAGTCAGTTGTATTGATTTGTGAAATGGCAACTTTGTATTTACCAAGTGAGAACTTCTTCATATCCCTAAAGATTAAGCTTTCAGCAGATTCTCCCTCTAGAGTGGTGCCGGCAGTAATCATCTCCATGCCATACTTATGAAGATCCACATCTGCAATGTTCGCTAACTTATGAGCAATACGTTTATCTTCATTTGTGCAAGTAGGTGAATGAAATAATAAGGTATCCGATAGAATGGCGCTTAACATAATACCAGCATGTTTTTTATCAAATGGTATCTCTCTTTCTTCATGTATCTTTGCAATAATAGTACTTGTACAACCTAGGGGTTCCGCTCTGAAATAAAGAGGCGCCATGGTATGAATATCCGCTACACGGTGATGATCAATGATTTCAATGATCTCTGCTTCCTCTATCCCTTTAGCAGATTGCCCCTTTTCATTATGATCCACAAGAATAACTTTCTTACGGTTTATCTTAAGCAAACTACTCTTTGAGATAATTCCTTTAACATAACCCTCTTTATCAATCACCGGAAAACGGCGGTGTTTGGATGACAACATATTATCCTTAACTTCATCAATATAATCATCCATATCAAAATACTCTAACATATTGGTGTTAACCATGGTTTTCACAGGTATGGCTTGTGACATGAGTTTTATTATTTCAAAAATACTATATTGAACGGATAATACAACTCCATTATAATCCTCCGGTATATTAATGGCTTGATGCTGGTGCAAACTTTCAGCTACAATAATTAGACCTGCTCCAGATTGATATACTTTTTTCTCTAAACCATCATCTAATGTATAGATGACAACATCGTTTGATGAAATAGCTAAATCTGTCAGTAGCTCCGCACTTGTATAGACATTACCTTCAACTTCTTTACCCTCAATATCACCTACTATAATCGTAGCATCCAATACATTTCTGATATTCTTAAAAGGTGTTTCTGTAATATTTAATAAAGATTTTCCAGCTAACCCCATATATGCAGGTGCAATATCGGATATGGAGATAATGCCTGTGAATTTATTATCCTCATCAACGATAGGTATAATATGACCCTTCTGTGAAATAATAAGACTGAGAGCTTTTTTTAAGGTATCGTCTTCTTTTAAACTTTGTATATTCACTAAATTGAGATCATTAACTTGTGGATTTAATGTTTCAATTAAGACGGGATCATCAACCCTAAAATAATTAAGTGCAAATTTTGTTTCCTTATTAACATCCCCTAATCTGGCCGCAACAACCTCATCATAACCCATTTGCCTCTTTAAATTAGCATAGGCAATAGATGAGCAGATGGAATCCGTGTCTGGATTTTGATGGCCAAAAACATATAATGGTTTTTTCATTCCCTTTACCCCTTTTTATACCCCCATCCTATAGATCTTTTGGATAAGGTAATCATCTTGTATACATATTATATCCAAAAACTCAAATATGTAAAGTAGTTTTTGATTCCTTCTATATGTAATCTTCTTAAATCTTATTATATCATATTATTAATAGCAGTATTTGAAAATCTTTCTCATTAAGCATTGACAAATATATTATTTTAGTATATAGTAGTTCTAAATAGAACCACTATATTTGAGAGGTAATAAAATGGACTTAATTCATGGATTAAAAAATATTGGTTTCACAAAGCAAGAGGCTATTATTTACATAACCTTGTGTCAAAACGGTGAACTTAGCGGCTATGAAGTGGCTAAAGTGACAGGTATTAGTCGCTCTAACGCTTACGCATCTCTATCTACGCTCGTAGAAAAAGGTGGTGCTTTGATTGTTGAACATTCAAAAACTAAATATATCGCCACTCCTAAAGAGGAGTTATTAAGTAATATTAAAAGAGATTTTGATAAAACCATTAACTACCTTGATGAGCACTTGGACTTTTCCCCGATCTGCCATGAACCTTACATCACTGTATTAGGTAAAAAGAATATTCATGATAAAATCATCAACATGATTAACTTAGCAGAAATGCGGATTTATATTTCTGCAGATCATGAAGAGCTTAACTTATTTGCAGATGAATTAATGGGAGCTAAAGAGAGGGGTTTAAAGGTTGTCATCATAACAAATGAAGATTTTCCTTATAGTTCAACAACCTATATGGCAAAAAATATGATCCAAGATAATTTCAAAATGATTGTGGATACAAAGGAAGTCATTTCCGGTAAACTAATATCTTCCTTTGAAGCACTTTATTCAAAAAATAGTACTCTAGTCAATATCATACGTGAAGCTTTTATAAATGAAATAGAATTGATTACCATGCAAGATTAAACAAAGGTAAATTTTAAGGAGGTAAACTCATATGCAATACGCTTTTAATGAAGTAACAAATACTAACCAATTTTATGGTAATACAACCCCGATTGAACTAGTTAAGGAATTCGGCAGTCCTCTATATGTCTATAATGAAGCCATTCTTCGTGAAAGATGTAAAGAGCTAAAATCCCTGATCAACTATGATAAGTTTACTGTTAACTACTCTGTTAAAGCTAACGGTAATTTACATCTATTAAAAGTTGCTCGAGATGAAGGTTTAAATGCTGATGCCATGTCACCTGGCGAAATCTTCGTTGAATTAGAAGCTGGCTTTACACCTGATCAGATACTTTACATAAGCAATAACGTATCTGCTGAAGAAATGCAATATGCCATTGATCGAAACATTACTGTTAGTGTGGATTCTCTATCACAGCTAGAGCTATACGGTAAAACTAATCCTGGAGGTAAAGTATGTATCCGTTTTAATCCAGGTGTAGGTGCTGGTCATCATGAAAAAGTTGTAACCGGTGGTAAAAAGACAAAATTCGGTGTAGATCCAGCGCTTATCCCCAATGTAAAAGCAGTTTTAGAAGAATATGATCTTAAACTTATTGGTATTAACCAACATATCGGCTCTTTATTTATGGACAGTTATAAATACATTGAAGGTATCAAAAGCGTCTTAGCTATTGCAGAAAACTTCGCTGATCTTGAGTTTGTGGACTTTGGTGGCGGATTTGGTATACCTTACCGTAAGCAATACGGCGAGAGACGTTTAGACCTTAATGAACTTGGTACACGTTTAGAAGAAGTGATCAAAGATTGGATGAAACGATACGGTAAAGATATTACTGTTAAAGTTGAACCTGGTCGTTACATTTCTGCTGAGTGTGGTGTTCTTCTCGGTACTGCTCATGCAGTTAAACACAATTATGGTATGAAGTATGTTGGTACAGATCTTGGCTTCAATGTACTGAAACGCCCTGTTATGTACGATTCACATCATGATGTTGAAATCTATCGTGAAGAAGGAGCTGCATCTGGTAAAGAAGAGGTTGTTAATATTGTAGGTAACATTTGTGAGAGCGGCGACATCATCGCTAATCAAAGAAAGCTTCCAGAAATCTTGGAAGGTGACATCATCGGTGTTTTAGATGCTGGTGCCTACGGTTACTGTATGAGTTCTAATTACAATAATCGATTACGCCCTGCAGAGGTTCTTATTGACCTAGAAGGTAATCCAAGACTTATAAGAAAAAGAGATACCCTTGAAGATCTATTGCGAGGATTTTAATCTATATACTGAAAGCCCTCATTAAGTTAAAGTACTGAGGGCTTTTTAACTGATGTAACTCAAATCCAATTCTAATCTCTATAAAAATGCTAATGCATCCTTTCATTATTTAACACTTACCATTATACGTTTACAATACTCTATGAATCCAAGTTTTTTATATAGAGAGATTCCATCTGGTGCAGCTCTCAACGTGGCTGATTTTATCCCCTTTTCTTCTAAATCTTTAAGAGCTGCTTTGAGAATAGTTGTACCCAATCCCTTTTTTCTATATTCTTTCAAAGTTGCAACAAATTCTATTGTTCCTATATCACCATCAGTAATTGTCATGCAAACAGTAGCTGGAATCCCTTTATAGGTAGCTAACGTTAAGCATACATTATCTGCAGAAAAAATATCGTAGAATTGCTCAAAGCTCATGATCTCAATACCAAATAAGGCTACATTAATAATGTCAACCCACTTTTTCAACATCATTTCATCTGTTACTTTCATGACATCCACCCATTGGTCAGCTATCTCTTGAGACTGTTCCTTTAAATCCATCACCATACATAAAGATGCATCATCCAATTTAAATCCATTACTGACAAGATTGTGAGCTAAATTTTCCGGTGCTGAACATGGTGTAATAAGTATATTAGGCGGCAGAGATCCCTCCACCATTTTTTCTATTAAATCATTCACCTTTTTATCCCTGTCATTAGAATCAATCAATATATTAAAGATCATGGCAGGTCCATCTTCATCGTTGGAAGATACCCACTCCACTCCTTCGTTATCGTTATGTAATGTCAGGCCTCTTGCTCTAGCTAATGTTCGCCAATACATGTTAATACCTTTTTGAATAACTGAATAGTAATAATGATTATCCATCCTTTTCATTCCCTTCTTCATTTATAGAACTCCTTATGATTTATGTTGTACCCATATAGAAAACTCAAACTATGATCTTACTGTAAACCGATAATAAATGCATCACATTAACAACTGTATTGCGAAGATACACTCTTGGTGACCAGTTAATACTGTTTTCACAGGCTTAATCATAACGTTGCTACCAAATAGTTCTTTGAATAATGGTTCATAGAATTTGCCAGCACAATAGCAATAATCCATTGTTATGTATTCTTCTGTAGCATATACTAGATCACAATGACATCGTTGAGCTATTACACTGTTCCCCTTATCATAACCTCCCCCACAATCACATGCATATAATTTTGTGATGTAAATGATATGATTATCTTCGTCATACCTTATCTTCTTACCGATAACTCTCTTTTCATTCATTGTTATTACAAAATCTCTTATACTTGAAGAAGACGCTAAAATCTTTTTAGCCTTCTCAATGGTATCTCTTTGAATCTTACAAGGACAATAATCACCAAATATGGTCTTCAAATCACAATCAGACTCATTATTAAGCTTATTTATAAACTGCCTCATCCAATTTTCTGTGCTTTTAGGATTATCTCTGAAGATTATTTCTACCCCCTCCATTAAAGTCTTTCTTTTGTCTACACCATATTTTTCATCCAGTAAAGAAGCTATCTTTTTAAATTTTTGTTTCATTTTCTTCCCCCAATTTTATATACTAAAAAATCCTCAAATCAATTATTCTTTCTTCTCTTATATACAATCTTTTACAAATTAACTTTTTACTATTATACTATAAAATAGAAGCAAATGCTTTAACATAAAATGCTGTTTTTACAGGAGTGAGATAGTGAAGAGTAAGCATATTAAAGAACATGTGAAAAACACCATAGAATTTATAGATGGGAACATAGATAAGCCTCTTTCCATAGATGATATTGCAGCTAATATTTATTTATCAAAATATCACCTTCAAAGGTTATTTAAATCCATAACGGGAAAAGGGTTAATCGAATATACACGATCACGAAAACTTACCGAAAGCCTATACGAACTTGTGAATTCTGATAAGACAGTGGCTCTAGTGTCAAAGAAGTTTGGTTTCAAATATGAACAGTCCTATACAAGAGCATTTAAAACAGAATTTTCCCTATCACCATCTGAATTCAGGCAAAACCCCAAGTCTGTCAATATTACACCCAAAGCAGATATCTCCTTACTTACTGAGCTTGAAAATTCTGTTATTATCAAACCTTTTCATATTTTTAGACCATCTTTTACACTTGGTGGCATACTTAATAAAGTAGAACTAAGGGAAAATGAAAAAAACTATAAAGCTACTAATGTAGCCATTGATTTTTTTTATAATCATCGTCAACATTTAACGAATGCTATAAATCCACACATCTATTATGGTTATACCTACTGGGATACTACTAGCAATGAATATACATATTACTTAACTAGTCTAGAGATAGATAACCAGAAAGAACTACCTAAGGATTTTGAATCTTGTACTGTACCAGCATCCAACTATTCAGTTTTTCGATTGATTGGATTTTTTCCACCAGAAGAATTAACTTGGAGACATCTAGTTGATATCTGGAATTTTAAGGATGATTATTTACTAAAAGAAAAACCTTTAAATAGAAGTACCCATTATCAATTTGAATACATTGATATGAGCATTTGTAGAGATGATTATTGTGAATTAGATTTGTATATTCCCGTAGTATGATTAATTAATATTGTAGTTCATTAATCGTTCACCAATCCTATAATAAGAAGGTAGCACAATGCTACCTTCTTATTATTGCGATTCCTTAAGAGCAATATAGGTTTGACTAATGATTGATGGGCAACATAAATCCAAATTCAACACCTTCAGCCGTATTCCTTGCAAAACATTGACCACCATGTTGCGAAATAATCTCTTTCGTAATGGCCAGTCCTAATCCCAAACCTTTCTTTTTATTATCCTTGCTTTGATAGAAAGCTTCCCAGATCATACCGACTTCTTTTTCTTCAATCTTAGGTCCTGTATTGCCTACAGTTACTTGATAAGCACTTTCTTCTTGCTTTACTCTAATAAATATCTGGTCATTTTCTGTAACGTGCTTCAAGCTATTGCTAAGTAAATTACTTACTGCTTGTTCTAGCCGAATAGGGTCCCCTACCATATGCATTGGTTCTCTAGGTAAGTCAATAGTAAATTGAATAGCTGGATTCATCGTTTCTTTAAATTTGCTATAAATTTGATTAAGCAGTACTCCTAGGTCCATTTCCCTTTTTTTCATGCGAAAACTGCCTGATTGATGACTAGCCAGATCCAATAATTCCTTTACCATGGTACTCATTCGTTGTATTTCCTTTTTAATAATCGTATAGAACCCTTCCAATTCATCTTGTTCAGGTACTCCATCCTCGATAGCTTCTATATACCCACTAGCAATAGTTAAAGGTGTTTTCAACTCATGTGACACTTTGGCTACAAATTGCTTTCGCATCTTATCTAAATTTTTTTCCTTGGCTAATTCTTCTTCCAGTCTAAAAATAGTCTGCTCCAGTTCGCTGGCTAATTGATTGACACTTTTACCAAGTGTACCAATTTCATCTTCTCTACTTCCCATATACTTGAGTTTAAAATTAAGATCAGACATAGCCTCTGTAATGTTGGTCAGTTCTTCAATAGGCTTTGTGATGTTTCGGGCAAGGAAATAAGTTAGTATGATGATGGCTAAAGCCATAATGAGAAATATACCTAGAAGTAAAGGTTGCATAATAGCTACTGTCTGCCCTATAGGTTTCAACGTTTCAGTTATTAGTAAGGAGTAACCATCATTGAAGATTTTATAGTACACTAATAACTGATAATCTTCAAAGTTTAAATCAGCTATTCCCCAAACCCTTCCCTCCTCCTGCTTAAGTTTTGGTTGCTTATTCATATGAGAAGATAAAATTCTATCAACATCAATTCGGGAGAAAATAGAATACCGCCTGGTGGAATAAAGAATTCCATTCCGCTTATTCATGATCATGTAGTTACTCGTATCAAAAGCAGTTGTACGCTCTAAATATTCTATAAAAGCTTCAGTATCTAACTCATCATAATTCTTGGCTAGCTCATCGCCTTTGGCTACTATTTGATTGGTCTTTTGTAGCTCAAAGTAGGTTTGAGATACTAAATCCAAAATAAGGTATCCTCCAAACAAGGTGATACCTAATATGACTAAATAGCCTATAAAGATTCTTTTCCTTAATGTAATTTTCATATTACACCTCTAATTTATAACCGTAACCACGCATGGTTCTTAACTTTTCTTTTAATGAAGGGCACTTCTTACGTAAGCATTTAACATGTGTATCTACAGTTCTTTCTCCTCCTTCGTAGTCTTTGCCCCATACAAGATCTAAAATCTGTTGGCGGCTAAAAACCTTATCTTGGTGATTAATAAAAAATAATAAAAGGTCATACTCTCTTTTAGAAAACTCTAAGTCTTTACTATCATAAAAAACCTGGCGTGCCTTGGTATTGATCGTAAGTCCAGCAACTTCTAGTTGATCTTCTAAAGACTGTTTCTTGATTCGCTTTAGCATGTTTTTGATACGTGCTAAGAGCTCTTTATTACTAAAAGGTTTTGCCATATATTGATCTGCTCCAAGGTCAAATCCCATAACCCTGTCTTCTTCTTCACTACAAGCTGTTAGTAAAAGGATCGGTACATCACTCTCTTCTTTTATTTTCTGACACACTTGCCATCCATTTAATTTAGGTAACATGACATCTAAAATAATGAGATCAATCTCTTCATGGTTTTGCCACAGGTCCATTGCCACCTCACCATCTTCGGCTTCAATAACTTCATAGCCTTCACGTATCATATACCGAGAAATCAATTTTCTAATAGCCAATTCATCTTCAACTACCAGTATTGTAATACCTCTCACACTGCCACCTCTATCCATAACTTAACGTGGTCAATGGACTGCCTCACAAATTTATACAGAGACAGCCCATAAACACTTTTTTCTAAATCTTATCAGGTTAGATACCCTATTTCAAGGGTTCCAATTATCTTTTTATCATCTCTCTAATATCCGCTCTTCTTTCTTGGCGGTTTTCACGACGCTCTTTTATTTTTTCAACTCGCTCTTCAGTAATTTTTCCTTCTGCGATGGCTTCATCAATTTTTTCTTCCATCTTTGCTTCTTTAACTGCATCCCACTCTTCTGGGTTGGCTCGGTAATATTGAACCTTTTCAACCATCTCTTCTGTGATTTTACCCTCTTCGATGGCTTCTTCAATCTTCTCTTGTAGCTTTGCGTCTTTCACAGCTTCCCATTCTTCTGGATTTGCTCGGTAATGCTTAACTTGCTCAACCATCTCTTCTGTAATTTTACCTTCTTCAATAGCTTCTTCTATTCTTTCATCTACTAATACTTGTAATTCGTCTGGGTTTTCTTTGTAGTAAGCAATCTTTTCTCTTAATTGTCCTCTTTCAAAATCATCATGTTCACCATCAGCTAATGCAAACCATCGTAATAGATTTCTATCATTATCTCTTATCCTTTGAACTATACTTATTTGATCCTGTTCTCTCAATTCATTTGCTTCATGAGCACTTACTGTTACTGTCATTAACATTGCACAACCTAATACTAAAGCTAATTTTTTCATTTTCATAGTCATATCCTCCTATATGTCAGGTTTTTACCTGATTCTTTGATTTTTGAACTATTACATCAATGTAGTTATAGTATAAATCATCTATGTGATAGTATTTTGATAACCCTGTTAACATTAAGCAACAATACGACCATCCTTTACATGAATAATTCTCTCTGCTTTTTTTGCCACCTCTAAGTCATGTGTAATCATGACGATGGTATGTCCTTTCCTATGAAGTTGTTGCAATAAACCCATAATAGCATCACTTGACTTCGAATCCAGATTACCTGTTGGTTCATCGGCTAATACAAGTTCCGGCTCATTAATTAAAGCTCTCGCAATGGCAACTCTTTGCTGTTGACCTCCTGACAGTTCCACAGGCTTATGATTGACTCTTTCTGCTAAGCCTACTTTTCCAAGCATTTTATATCCTTGCTCATAAGCATCCTTTCTACCTTTCCCTTGGATAATGGCAGGTAATGCTACATTATAAAGCGCTGAATACTTGGATATAAGATTAAACTTCTGAAATATAAAACCTATATGATCATTTCTCATTTTAGATAGATCTTCTTTCATTTCAACACTTGTGTTGTTGAATTTATATTCTCCTTGATCTAAAGTATCAATTCCACCTAATATATTCATTAAAGTAGATTTACCTGAGCCGGATGGCCCTAGTATAGCAACAAAATCACCTTTATGAATGTCCAATGATACATCTTTAAGGATTTGAACCTCTTGCTTTCCCTGATAATATGACTTATATAATCCTTTAATCTCTATTACTTTTTCCATCCTTTAGCCTCCTAATAATCTTAGTTGTTATTGCTTTACTCCATATTTAGTGCATCAATAGGCTTCATATCTGCTGCCTTCTTCGCTGGATAGAAACCGAAGATTGTCCCAGTTAATAATGCAAAAGCCATTCCTAGTAAAACACCTTCAATACTTGGTGTATATCTTAAGCTTGTTAACATGAGTATAGGGTAGATTAGATAGCTGAATAATGCTCCTATACTCCCCCCTATTAAGCTTATACCTACAGCTTCAATTAAAAATTGCAATAGGATATCTTTCTTACTGGCACCAATACTTTTTAAAATACCTATCTCTTTGGTTCTCTCTTTAACAGATACTAATAAAACATTCATAATGCCGATTCCTCCAACTAGGAGCACAATAATGGATACACCAGTCAACAGGGAAGACATGGTCTTTTGAGATTGTTTTGCAGCTTCTAACTGTCGACCTGCATCATTAATGGCTATGCCTTCAATACTCCCTTTAACTTCTATTAAAGCTTCTTCAATAGCTGAGATCGCTTCTTCAACATCATCGATTGAAAGTGCCTGAGCACTGATCATCATAGTCCCCTTCGTTAATTCCTTAGCATCCATAGTTGTAAAAGGCATAAATATCTTTTGATCGTAGCCCCCCACTCCAGTTAAATCGCTGGATGCTTCAAGTATACCGATTATTGTATATTCTTCTTTCCCTAATACTAAGATAGATCCTATTGCTTCTTCTAAGTTTTCGCCGTAAAGTTCTTCTGCTTTACTAGCTCCAAGTATAATAGCTTGCTCCTCATTAGTAATTTGTTCTTCTTCAAAACCTTCACCCATGTATATTCCCATATCATTAATATCAAAATACTGACTGTCAACACCTATAAGACTTACATTATTAATCTCTTCACCATTTCCTAATGAAGCGCTTCCACTTTGTGATATACCTAAATTTTGTATACTATCGATTTGTTTCAACACTTCTAAATCCTCACTGTTTAAGCTTACTATTTCCTCTCTGCCAAATGTTTTGGATCGAATTAAAATCGTTTCACTACTTAAATCACTAAATTGCTGACTAATTTCATTACTACTTCCTATACCGATACCTACAACCATGATGATCGTACAAGTCCCGATGATAACACCCAAAGAAGTTAAAAATATTCTCGTTTTGTTTTCTTTTATATCCATCCATACTGCAAATAAAATCTCAATTAATTTCATGCTGTCACCTCTCTCAAATTGATGAGTCTATCTTAACAAAGTAATGTGTTCATAGTTTGATGAAACTTTAAATAACTTCTATAACATCATTGTATTTTTTTCCATTTATGTATTTGAGTTTTAAATTTAAGGTTATAAAAAGCTTTTCTAAAAACTGTTCACAATTTATTCATATAACTATCATCTAGTTCTCACAGTGGAAAAGTATAGTAATTCTTAGAGAAAGGAGTTGTCATATGCAAAAAAAAGAAAAGCAATCAAAAAAGGTGTTTAAGAAGAGTTTTATCATTATTTTTATTCTATTAGCTATCACTTTAATAGGTGTTTATAGGTATTACAATACTCAGAGTGCAGAGGCTGATGTCCTGCAAGAATATACCTCACGAATAGGTGATATTAAGATTACATTCTATGGCGACGGGGAGGCAGATCTTCCTATAACTAATGTGGACTTTGTAATTAACGGGGAGGTTAAAGATATTCTCGTTGAAGAAGGTGAAGAAGTAAGCATTGGTGACTTATTAGCTAAACTAGATGCAACAGAATATGAAAAAGAATTACAACTTAAAGATTTATCCTATCAACAAAGTCAACTTAACTATGAGATTGCAACTGGTGATGATCTTCTGGAATTAAAGCAAGATATGGATCAGGCCTATAGAGATTATGAAAGTGCTAAAACAGACTATGAACTGCAAATAAAAGAGTTAGATAAGAATATTAGTGATCTTGAATATGATCTGGCTACATTAGATTCTGAATACAGTCTTATGCTGAAAACTGAAAGTCAATACTCTACAGTTGAAATGGAAGATAAAAAGAAGTTGCTAGATGATACAAAGCTTGAATTAGATGAGACGACTACTAACTATGATTACTATGTGACTCAGTATGAGAATACACTTCTTGAAGCAGAGACAACATATGAGAGTTTAAAAAAATCTTATGATCAGCTTCTCAGCGGCGAGTCACCTGATCTTAAAATGAAAGAAATCGACTTAATCAATGCTGAAATAGCCTTAAATGAAGCCCAGGAAGATGTTGCTCATACGGAACTAACCTCTCCCGTTGATGGTAAAGTACTATACATATCAAAGGATTTAGGTGAAGAAATCATTATAAGCGGTTTCAAAACTGATGAAGCTGAAGCAGGAACAGACCATTTTATAGTTTTACAAAACGCTGAAAATCCTACCATTAATACAGTCATCTCTGAAATCGACTTAGTTAATATTTATCTTGATCAAGTTGTGGATGTAACCTTTGAATCAATCGAAGATGTTATCTTCAAAGCCAAAGTACAAAGCATGTCATCTCTTCCTAATATTGATAATAATGGTATTGTTTCATTTGATGTTACCGTTGAACTGACAGATTCAGAAGCTATGGATTCTTATAGTGAGCTTATTAAAAATGGTATGTCTTGTAGTCTGGATTTTATACTCAAATCTGTAGAACAAGTTATTCAAATACCTGTTGATGCTGTTTACGTTGAAGATGGTATTCAGTATGTTGATGTTAAAGGTGAAAGTGGTAC
The DNA here is from genome assembly GCF_002964605.1 of Vallitalea okinawensis. Lineage (NCBI taxonomy): Bacteria > Bacillati > Bacillota > Clostridia > Lachnospirales > Vallitaleaceae > Vallitalea > Vallitalea okinawensis. The sequence goes on along the minus strand of NZ_PQDH01000015.1, from coordinate 47,775 downwards.
TGAAAAAAAACAGATTAAGACTGGTCTAACAGATGGCAAGTATGTTGAAGTTACTGAGGGACTAGATGTGAAAGAAGTTGTCCTTTATTAAGGATTGACAAGGTGGTGAATGAATGAACATCAATGAACTAATACATGCAGTATTATTGAATATCAAGGAAAATAAATTCAGGGTCTTTTTAACCTCATTAGGCATTATTGTTGGTACCTTTACCATTATCATGGTAGTCGGCATTGGCATGGCAAGTACTGAAGCCATTAATGAGCAATTTGCAGACCTTAGCGCAGAAACAATCATGATCAGAGGGGGCATGAATAGAGGTCAGAGTAGCACCGTCAACTTAACATTGGAAGATGCTGAAGCTCTTAAAGAATTATCAGCCGTTGAAGATATAGCCGTCTCCATTCAAGGAAACTCTACACTATCTTACGGAACTAATCAAGTGACTTCGTCTGTATTAGGTGTCAATGAGTCCTATCTAGATATTAATAATGGGAATTTAATAGCTGGCATTCCATTTACAGATGAAGATAGTGATAAAAGGCAGAAGGTGGTTGTGTTAGGTTATACTGCAGCTGAAGATTTATTCGGAGACAATGTAGTGGATAGCCTTGGACAAAAAATTAAAATAAGTGGTAGAAATTATGAAGTTATCGGTGTTTTGGAGCAATCTGGTGATACTTCTGGTTTTAACAGCAGCGATAGTGCTGCTTTTGTCCCCTATGAAACAGCTGCATCCTATGTGGTTAAATCCGAAAGGGTCAATATCAACGCACAGGCAGTAGATGTTGACTCAGTGGATGCAGCTATGTCAGAAATCGAAGAAATGTTAGAAGAAAGAAAAGGTGATATAAGCAGTATCATCATTACTGATGCTGGGCAGCAATTAGAGGCTGCAAAAGAATCACAAAAGACTATGACATCTTTATTAATTGGTGTATCCGGTATAGTACTCTTAGTTGGTGGTATAGGGATCATGAACGTGTTATTAGTTTCAGTTAAAGAACGAACGAAAGAAATAGGTATTTTGAAAAGTATTGGTGCAACAAAAAAAGATATTATGCTTGAATTCTTATTAGAATCCATAATCATAAGTTTAGCTGGAGGACTAATTGGTGGTCTGATTAGTCTATGTGTCTATCCTATAATGAGCTATACAGATCTTCAGTTTATACCCTCCATACAAGGTGTACTTCTCGGTTTAACTTTTTCAATTGTTACAGGAACCTTCTTCGGTTATTATCCTGCCAAGAAAGCAGCTGAGTTAAAACCAATTGATGCTTTAAATTATGAATAGGAAGTGATTGATCATGAAAAAAATAATGTTTCTAGTTCTGCTAATGAGTTTTCTACTTACAGCATGCAGTTCTGAAAATGCTGAAGATACAGCTAGTACGGCTACCCATCGTTTTACTGGAGAAGTCACCGAAATCATGGGAAATGAAGTTACTGTTGAAGGTATGACTATGAATCTCCAAGAGATGGAGGAGCGAAAAGCTCAATTCCAAGAAGGTGGAGAACAGATCAATAGAGAAAACGCAGAAAATATGGACCAGGAAAATCGGGGTCAAGGCGCTGGACGAAACATCCAGACTGAAACCTTAGTGACTACTATCCCCATTGGCATCAATATAGTCGAACTCCAATATGATGACGAAGGTAATGCTATTGAGGGAGAAGCTAGTCTTTCAGATATAAAGAAAGGAAAACGGATTATAATTTCCTATAACGAATCCATCGATAATATCGTTCATGTCTCCATTATTGACAATGAGAATATGCAACAAGGTATGGGGGGCTTAGGCGGTATGAGAGGCATGATGGGCGGAGGTGGTGGTAAACGATGAGAAAAATTATCGAGATGAAAGACATCCATAAAGCTTATCAGATGGGCACTCAAAGTGTTAAGGTCTTAAAAGGAGTTAGTTTGGATATCTATGAAGGTGAACTTGTGGCCATTTTAGGTCCATCTGGCTCAGGTAAATCCACTTTAATGAATATACTAGGTTGTATTGATACTATGGATTCGGGTAGTTATTATCTTGATGGCGAGGACATAGACGATCAGACAGATGATGACTATTCTTATATAAGAAATCAGAAAATAGGTTTCGTTTTTCAGAAATTTAACTTAATTAATAAATATACAGCTCTTTACAACGTTGCACTGCCACTGATCCTAGGTGGCAGTACAAAGGATGAAGCTCTTGAAAAAGCTGAAGAGACATTGAACTCAGTAGGCTTAGGTGATAGAATGCATCATAAACCTTTAGAGTTATCCGGTGGTCAGCAGCAAAGGGTTGCAGTTGCTAGAGCCTTAGTGAATAATGCTAGTCTGATTTTGGCTGATGAACCAACAGGTAACCTTGATTCCACTACTGGTGAAGAAATTATGAACTTATTTTCAGAACTCAATGCCCAGGGTCATACCATCCTTATCATTACACACGATTTAGAAATTGCCAATCACGCAAAAAGAATTATTCATGTTAAAGATGGCATCGTTCATCTTTGATTTTATATAGGAGGTCTATACATGTCAAAACAAAAAAACAGTGGTATCTTGTTCATAATTAAATACCTACTTATTACCTTCTCTATCATAATCAGTTTTTCCTTGACTTCTTTAGCAGAAGAAGTCAAAACTATATCCGAAGAAGAAGCTATCGCCATCTACTTAGTGAATAGCTATGATGTACAAAAAATCAAGATAGAAAATCAATTGCTATCAATGAGTTATGAGGACTCCAAAGAAAATCTAGGAGATCAATTGAACGAAGTAGAAGCTAGTTTAAAGGATTATGAAGAAGCCAAAGAAGATGATTCTGATGATGAACAGGATTTAAGGGACATTTATTATAAGGAAGCTTTGAACTATGCTAATCAAGAAAAGCAGTTTCAACTATTAGATTTTGATTTAATTACTCTTGATGAGCAGGAAACATATGCTATCAGTCAGGAGATAAATACTCTAAGAGAGGAACTCTATGATTACTATTTACTAGAACAAGATCTAGCACTTCAAGAAAAGCAATTAAGCATTAGCAAGCAAGAACTGGATTTAATCACTGTCCAGTATGAACTAGGTATTGTATCTGAATTAACTGTAATGGAAAACCAATATGCCTATGAAGATCTCATCTTGAAAAGAGATCTTACACAACATCAAATTGATTTAGCAAATGAGGCACTAAAAATAAAATTATCTCTTCCTGTTGAAAATACTTATGAATTTGAAATAGCTCTTCCTACAACTCAATTTGTTGAAGAGCTTTCTCTTGAAAACATGCTAACCTATTACAAAACCAATAATATAACCTATGTAAGACAATTGGAAGTAGTTAATGCAACCAATGATTATATGACTTACCTTCAAGGAGTCTATCCTGATAACAGTATTGATGAAGATTATGTTGAAACCTACTATAACTATCAAATTGACCAAATTAATAATGAAGCAAACTTAACCAATAGCATCAACCAAGTAATCAATACCTATTATAACTATCAGTCCAAAAATAAATCATTACTAAATACTGAAGCTGATGTGGCTTCTGCCTTAAAGGAATATGAAAATGAAATAATTGCTTACGAAAGTGGTCAAATAAGTTTATATCAGTTAGATCAGGCTGAATATTCTTATCTTCAAACAATTAAGACCTATGAGCAATCCGTTATTGATTTAAATAACAGTTTGATGGAATTATTATTATTGATCTACGAAGAGTAAGTCAGCTTTTAGGAGGATTTATATGAAAAAATGGATGACTTCATTGATGATCTTAACAATGGTACTCAGTTTTTCTTCAGGTGTCACAGCAGAAGAAAACAAGCTAACAGTCAAACAATTGATGGACTTATACGACAATCAGAGTATTGATAATTATCAAACAGAATTAAGTTTCTTATTAGATGAAATGCAGGATGAAGCAAATTTAGAGAATTATGAGAGTATCCTAGATTCTCTTTCTATTTATGAAGTAAAGCTTTATATGTATGATATGGAACTTGAGCAACTTATCGAAGAGGAAGATACTTCAAGCTCTGAGTTTAATCAAGTTATTTATCAACTAGCTTTGACTCAAAATCAATATTTAAATTCATTAGAAGGACAACTGAACAATTATATGGATATGGAAGTCTTACAATATGAATTGAATCGTGTTAATCAACTTCTTAGCCAAGAATTATTAACTAATCAGTATAATTTCCAAGCTTACTTATATGATTATGGATTAATGCAATTGGATGTTGAACTACTAGAGTTAGAAAAAGAAATTTTAACTCTAGAAAAAGAAAATGCTCTCTTAGAACTGGAATCAGGTAATGTCACATCAACTGTTATTGAAGACATAAACATGCAACTTATAACCCTTGAAGATCAGTTAAGTACTTCAGAAATTAAATTGAAAGAATGCTATGATACTATACTCTATACACTGAACCTTGATACTTCTATCTCTTACGATTTTCATGTTAACCCAGAAGAAATCCAAATTATTGATATTCAAGAGATGGATGAATTCTTATCACTTGCCGTAAGCACTAACTTTGGCTTGAACCTCATTGAATTCCAACAACAGCAGTATGAAAACTACTTAGTGAAATTAAATCTTGTTTATGATGAAGATGAAGCTTCTTATGAAGAGAAGTATCTTAGTTATCAGTTAGACCTAAAGAAATTGGAGCAAGAAAAACAGTCTATTTATTTAGATATAAAAAAATGTTATTATAACTATGATAATAGTTTAAAAGAACTGGATCTATCTTATAAAAAGTATGAACTCTATAAACAAAACTATGAACATGTACTTTTGGAATATGAACTGGGTAACATCAGTACCTTAGACCAACTAGAAGCAGAATACCAGCTTCGAAAAAACACATATAATTATTACCAACAACTTATAACTTATAATCAGTTTAAAGTTGACTACTTAAAGTATCTATATGGAATCAATTAATCCATTTTGCCTTAGGTAGCCCATGAAGGAGGGTTTTATGAATGGTATAAAAGTTCTTGTGGTAGAAGACGAAGAACGTTTACGGAATATTATTAAGAAATACTTATCCTTTGAGGGATATACAATACTCGAGGCTGAAAACGGAGAGGAAGCCATCCACAATTGGCAGATTCATCATCCTGATATTATCATTTTGGATGCCATGCTTCCACTAATGGACGGATGGGAAGTATGCAGATTCATTAGAAGGGATAGCCACGTCCCCATTATTATGCTGACAGCTTGCTCACAAGAAGACGATAAAATAAGAGGCTTTGAGTACGGTGTTGATCAATATATGACCAAACCCTTTAGCACCAAGGAACTCATTGCTCGCATGAAATCTATCCTTAGGAAAAATGAAAAGATTTCAATTCACAATGAGTATAGCATTAATGGTTTGACGATCTATATAAAGTCGCATAAAGTTGTCAACAAAAACGGTGAAGTTCGATTAACCCCAAAAGAATATGAGCTTTTAATTTATTTAATCAATAATCGCTCCATCGTTCTAAGTAGGGATATTATTCTCAATGCTATTTGGGGCAGAGAGTATGAAGGTGACCTCAGAACCGTCGATACGCATATAAAAATGTTACGCCAAAAGCTGAGCATGATTAAAAATAACATTCAAACAATTAGAGGTACAGGTTATAAATTTGAGGTGTTTAACGATGATCAAGTCACTGAAGGCTAAGTTATTACTCATTTACTCAGGTATTATGTTACTCATATTATTTTCTGCTTGGTTCACCATAACATATTTCTCTCAAACCTACTATGAGTATAGAAAAGAAGAACTGATGAAAGAATATGGTGCCACCATAGAAAACATTATAGCAAATTCTAATAATGCACGTAATGACATGGATGAAGCTCTTTTTGCTGATCTTTCCCTAAGTTTTGAAGGTGAAATCATTATCCTAGATAGCACTTATGCTCTTATCTACACAGATAGTTTTGGGTTTATGCGACGGATAGGTAATACTCCTTTTGATTTCGATAACGTCAATGAGGGAGTAACACGTTATTCTAGAAGTGAATTTATCAACTTACTCAATCCAGATATAAAGATAAAGGGAGTGCCGCCTAACGCTAAAAACGATAATGACTTATTATTATATAACAAAATTGATAGCTATGGCAATCTAATCATAATATATATGCCAATAAAGTCCATACAAGATTCCGTCAATATCATTCAACAACTTTTGTACATGATAACCATTATTGCACTCTTATTAATAAGCATATTGACATTCATCATATCACGGAATATTATTAATCCCGTTATTGAAGTGAAGAATATTGCTATAAAAATGAGCAGTCTGGACTTTTCTCAGAGATGTAACCAGCAAAGAAATGATGAGATTGGTGAGCTAAGTAGCTCAATTAACGTGTTGTCTGATAAATTAGAAGTTACAATTAATCAATTAAAAACAGAACTAAAAAAGGAAAAATCTACGGATCAATTAAGAAAGCAGTTCATTGGGCAAGTTTCTCATGAGTTACAAACACCTCTATCAATCATCAATAGCTATATTGAAGCACTGATGGATGGTGTCATCACCAGTAATGATGAGGTAGATAGTAGTTATCAGATCATTCAAGAAGAGTCTGAAAAAATCAGTAAGATTGTTAGGGATTTATTAGATCTGTCACAATTAGAATCTGGTGTGTTTAAAGTAGAATTTAATGACTTTAATATAGGTTTGTTACTTGATCAACTTTATTACAAATACCATGAGCTTGTAAAAGCTAAGCAATTCACATTTAACGTATCAGGTGTGGAATCAGGCTATATCATTAAAGGTGATTCCATTCGTATCGAACAAGCTATCAGTAACTTAATTCAAAACGCCATTAAATATACAAACCCTGGAGGTCAAATAACACTAAGTATGCGACCACAGAATAACTATATACAGATCTTAGTTGAGAATACAGGTCATAAGATTGCTGAAAAGGATATTGATCTTATATGGGAGAGTTTCTACAAGAATAAAAATTCTAAAAAAGAAGGCATAGGTTTAGGTTTAGCCATAGCTAAACAAATAGTAACCCTCCATGGCGGTGATTACTTTGTTCGTAATACAGATGAAGGTGTTGTATTTGGCATCAATTTAGTACGATAAAAGGAGTAGGAAAGTATATTCTTTCCTACTCCTTAATTTTATACCATATCGATAATAACTTCTTTTTTCTTTTTCATCATCTGGTAAGTAAAAATCAGTAATAATAAGAAAATCCCTGCTAAGTCTGACTTCCAGCCAGGTATAAGTAATAAGAAGGCACTCAAGAAAAGTAATACTCTTTCTATGATACCAGCATTTGTCTTTAGATACCCTACTGCTCCTGCCCCCATAGCTATAATACCAATTACAGCTGTAGTGATAGGAATAATGGCTTCTACCAATACCACATCTTGAAGTAACAAGACTGGGTTATACACAAATATAAATGGTACTACAAAACCCGCTAAGGCTAGTTTTACAGCTGTAAAACCAGTCAAGAATGGATTTGATCCAGCTATCCCAGCACCTGCATAAGCTGCTAGAGCAACAGGAGGTGTTAAGTCAGCAACTACGCCAAAATATAGAACGAAAAGATGAGCTGCTAATGGATTGACACCTAAACTCTCAATAGCTGGTGCAGCGATCATTGCTAAAATGATATACGTTGCAGTTGTTGGTATTCCTGATCCTAATATGGTACATGCGATCATAGTGAATACTAAAGTAAAGAACAGATGTACACTAGGTGTAGCCATAAAGGTTAAACCAATACCTGCAAAAAAGTCAACAATGGTTTGAGCTAAACTGATTGTCTTATTGGCAAAGGTTAACCCCAATCCAGTTAATGTGCAAGTACCAACAATGAAACCAACAGCTGCACATGAAGCTGTTACACCTAATGAAGAGATGGCTCCTTTACTTAAACAATCTCTCATGTCCATCAACCACATCTTTATCCCTTTTATCAAGTCTAATCCTTCTTTTCTACTTACGATCAAAAGCTCGATAAAATAAATAATCATAGCTGATAAGCTTCCATAAAACCCTGCACTTAGTGGTGTAAAGCCGCCAACCAATTGCCAAATAATCACAACTAAAGGCACGAGCAAGTAACCTCTTTCCTTTAGGATATTAAATATGTGAGGAACCCTTTCTAATCCTTTTAAGTCGTGCTTAGCAGCTTCTAAATGAACCATGGTGCCTACAGCTAAATAATAGAGTAATGCAGGTATAATTGCTGCAAAAATAATAGTTGAATAGGATATACCTAAAAACTCAGCCATGATGAAGGCCGCTGCCCCCATTATTGGTGGCATGATTTGTCCACCAGTTGATGCTGCAGCTTCAACTGCTCCAGCGAATCGGGGTTGATAACCCATTTTCTTCATTAAAGGAATGGTAAAAGCCCCGGTTGTAACAGTATTGGCTATGGAGCTACCGTTAATAGAACCCATTAATCCACTTGAGATTACAGAAACCTTGGCAGGTCCACCTGTACTTTTTCCTGCAACGGCCATAGCTATATCAATAAAGAGCTGTCCTAACCCTGTCTTCTCAGCCAGCACACCAAATAGTACGAATAGAAATACATAGGTTGCCGCGACAGCAAGAGGTGTACTGTATATCCCCTCTAATGTTAAATACATGTACTCCGCAATTCGGTTAATGGAATAACCTCTATGAGCTAAAAATGGCAGGTAAGGTCCTAAGTAAGCATAAGCTAAGAAGATAACTCCTAATATAGGCAGATCAATCCCAATCACACGTCTACCTGCCTCTAATACCACTATTACAGCTAACACTGCCATGATGATATCCATGGTGGTAGGTGCACCTGACCGATAAGCTAAACTCTCAAAATTAAAGACAATATAGAGATTAACTACCACTCCAACGATGGCAAATAAAACATCAACTATCGTAAATTTATTTTTTGGTGATTTCTTTGTAGCAGGAAATAGTAAAAATATTAAAGACATGGCAAAGGCTAGATGAATAGATCTTTGTAACCTTGCTTGTAATAATCCAAAGCCGGACGTATAGAGTTGAAATAAAGACATCGCCACACTGATGGATAAAATAACTCCTCCTGCCCATCCTACTAGTTTTCTATAATTTGATTCTTTATCCATTTCTTTAACTTGGTCCAGATCAACTTCCACATCATTGTTTATTTTTTCTTCCATTTTTATCCCCCTTTAAACCTCGTCAACCAAATTTGACCTCTAGGTAGGTCATCAATTTTTATAAGAATTCTTTTGTTATTTTCAATTACATCCGGTAAAAAGACTCTAGAGTCTTCAAAGATAAACTCATTCTCATATTTGTCTTGCACATTAATAACCACTTCCTCGAAGCTTCGATTAAAATTTCTTATGACAAAATAATCCCCCATGTTCTCAAACTCCTCATCACCATATCCGTATTCTGGCATACCAGCCCCACCTTGATCGATATAGCGCACTTCTTGTAAGGCTATTTCTTTGTTTATGGCTACTAAATATTCTTCGATCGGTGTCTTTGAAACAGAATGGATATAACGATAGACAACGATTTCATCTTCAATTATGGGAATGACTTTAACAATATGATTCTTTTCTAGATCCGTTATAACAAAGCATTGAATGGGTATCAAAAGATACATAATGACTATAATTAAACCTATTAATATGAGTAACTTAATCTTTTTCATATAAAAAGGCCGAGAAATACTCGGCCCCTCCTTTTTGAGATGATTTTCTAATCAATAATACCTTGTTCTTTATAGTACTTTTCAGCACCAGGATGCAATGGAATAGCCATACCATCTAAAGCTGTATCAATGGTAATGTCTTTTCCTTTATCATGGGTTTCCTCTAACTTCTGACGGTTTTCCCATAATGCTTTCGTCATTCCATAAACAAGGTCATCATCTGCTTCCGCGTCACAAACCCACATTGCCATTGTTGTAGCAGTATTAACAGGTTCATCTTGTCCATCATATGTTCCTGCTGGGATTGTTGTTTGAGCGTAATAAGGCGACTTTTCTATCATTGCGTTAACCTTTTCTTCTGCTATTGGCACAATAACTATATCTCTTGATTTTGATACATCCATAACACTTGAAGTTGGGTAACCTGCTGTTACAAAGGCGGCATCAATTTGCTTATCTTTTAATTTCTGAGCCGCTTCAGTAAAGCTTAAATAATCGATACTCATATCATCGTATGTAAGTCCATGAACATCTAAGATATTTTTAACATCTACTTCAACACCACTTCCTTGTTCACCTACAGAGACTTTTTTGCCCTTTAAATCTTCAACACTGGTAATTCCAGAACTCTCAAGAGCAACAATTTGAATAGCTTCTGGATAAAGACTTGCGATTCCACGTAAATTATCTACTGCATTCCCCTCAAAAGAAGCTTGTCCTTCATAAGCCCAGAATGCAACATTATTTTGCACAAAAGCTGATTCTGTTTCGTGATTGCTTAATAAGTTAACATTTCCTACAGAAGCATTTCCTGCTTGGGCTGTTACTGTTAGCCCTTCAATGTTACTCGATAGAACATCTGCTAAAGCCCCACCAACAGGATAATATGTACCACCTGTTCCTCCAGTAGTGATGTTAAAAAACTGCTTTTTGGACACGGTACCACATCCAACCAATACTACCATCATCAGGCACACAACACTCAATGTAACTACATTTCTTTTTTTCATTTAAAAACCCCTCTTTCCTATTACTCTATTTTAACCTCTTATAAAGATTGTATACAATAATACGTTAATATATTATCACACGACACAGTGTTTTGCAAGTTCAAATTATTCCAGATTCATTTTAAATATAACTGTAGTTTTATGATTAGGAGAATATAATTATAAAAAATAAACTAACTCAAATAAAATAAGGGTATTACTCATAAATCCCACTCATAGCATTATTACTTTATCAGACTAAATCGTTAAATAAAATGAATAATTATTATAAAATACACCAATTTACTTATTATAAGCAACACTTCATTTTTAAGCATCTGCAAGGTGACCTAACTTAACATTGAAGCTCCTATACGTCATATTTCCATATTATATTAAATTCATATTTGTATAATACGAGAAACATCTATATAATATATCCATATATAGGGTTGTGATTAATAAATGATCTTATGAGTTAGTTTAGGAGACTTATGATGAATGTAATTAATTATAGTAATCTTGAAAATATCATCCCCAATGTTCATACCGTAATTGATAGAACAGGATTTAAAGGTTGGAGTGTACCAACTCGAACCATTAATGACCATGAATTAGTGCTCATCCTTGAGGGAAAAGGTAGTTTTACAATTGAAGAAAAAGAATATTCTGTCCAACCCGGAATGCTTTTTTACTTCTATCCAGACCTTATTCATTCTGGTGAAACACGACTTGATGAACCAATGCACTTTTTAGCTGTTCACTTTTCTTTTGCCTTTGCAAGTTATAGTGGTAATGAATATACGATTGATACCTCCCCATATAAATTACCTTTAAAACCTGTTAATCAATTGCATCATTATTATCAAATCCAACAAGTATTTGAGCATTTATATAAAACTTGGTTAGAAAAAGGTTCAAGCTACCAATGGCAATCAAAAATTCTTTTCCAGGAATTTTTATTCAAGGTCCTATATGACCTAAAAAATCCTCCACAGAACTATACAAATGTAAATAGGATTAAGCACGTCCTCAATTATATCAATAAACATTATACAGAACACATTAACATATCACAGTTATGTTCAATGGTCCAATTAAGTCGTGGTCATTTTACAAAAATATTTAAACATACCACTGGTAAAACCCCAGTTGAACACATCAATCAGGTTCGAATTGAACATGCAAAAGATTTACTCACAAGCACAACCTTACCTATTAAAGACCTGTCGAGACAAATTGGATTTAACGATGAATTTTATTTCACTAGGGTTTTCAAACAATATGAAGGATGTAGTCCCTTAGAATATAGAAACTGCTTTTCAAACTTATGAAATAAATAAGATAATTGTCCATGAAATAATAATTTTATCTATGGATATATAAAGATTTATTCAATATACTTAGATTAATTGAGATTATAATAATTAAGTATATGGAGGTTGTTTATGAAGTGGACACGAGAAGACTATATTGAGTTAATGACTTTTGGAAACGTGGAACGTCAAATGTTTGTGGAATTATTTGGTCCACTAATAGGGCTTGAAGAAGAATGGAAGGGCCAAGGAGCATCACAGGATCAAATGAATATGATTGGGTTTGATTTTGACTATGTACCAAAGATAAATTGTGGTGGTGATACTTTTAGAAGAGGTGGATTAAAACCTACAGTACTTGAAGAAACCCATGAGTATATTATACATATGGATGACCTTGGTCGAACAATGAAGCTATGCAAGGGAAAAGCTACAATCCCTTTACCACTGGACTATCCTGTTAAAGATATGGATAGCTGGCTAAAAGTCAAGTCTATGTATCAATTTAGTGAAGATAGAATCAATTGGGATGCAGTAGAAGCTGCAAAAAATGCTCAGAAAAATGGTGTTTTAGTTAGAGCTGATATTCCTGGTGGATTCGATGAAGCTCGGGAGCTAATGGGAGAGGAAGAGTTATGCCTTAGTTATTACACTCAACCTGAACTTATGTATGATATTATAGATACTATTAGCCAAACTGCCTATCAAGTTTTAGACCGAGTCAGCGATCATGTGGTTATTGATAATTTGTCTGTACACGAAGATATGGCAGGTAAGTCTGGTCCATTAATTGGTCCAAACATCATTACAAAATTTATTAAACCCTACTACAGAAGTGTTTGGGATATGTTATCATCAAAAGGTACCAAAATCTTTAGCCAAGATAGTGATGGTGATATGAACTCCGTCATCGATTCCTTCTTAGATTGTGGTGTAAATGTTATGTATCCTGCTGAACCAGCAGCTGGTATGGATATTGTCAAACTTAGAAAAAAGTATGGAGATCGTCTAGCTTTTAAAGGTGGCATCGATAAGCATATATTGCGCAGTAGTAAGGATGCAATACTAAAAGAACTGGAATATAAGATGCAGCCTCTCATGAAAGGAGGCGGCATGGTCTTTGGATTAGACCATCGTATTCCCAATGGTACTCCTCTTGAAAATTACATCTATTATATTAATACGAGCAGAGAAATTCTTGGGCTTCCCCCTTTAGATGGTCAAAGAAAGGGCTGGGAACGTATGGCTTTTTAACGTCCTGATGCACACCTTTCCAATTATAATAGCAGCTTAAACACTCCTATTATAACTGGGAAAGGTGATTTTTTTGCAGGTGATTTTATGTTTTATTTTAAGAACCTCCTGTTATATGGTCATCAAGATTGTCAGTACTGTTGGTACAAGAAGAACTAAAGATAATAATACATATTGTTTTTTAGATAATTGCTTTCCATCCTTCCTATTTTGTAAGATGTAAAACATAATACAAAATACTGTTATGATTAACTCTATTACAAAAGCTTGCATTGGTGAGTACGATAATTACCTAATCCATAGGCTAGGGTATCAGGTCCCATAATGTGATGTGGATTTCCAGATATAAAATCCAGGACCCCGTGGAAAAATACGATACCAGCACCCCATAAAGCAAAAGATTTCAGTTCTGTTAACGCTTTCTTATACTGCAAAAAAAGATGCTTGACTCTAGATGATTAATCATTTAGAGTCAGACATCTTCTATCCTACATTGTATGTTATTCATTCATCCATTCTTAATTAACTTCATCAGGAATAAATCCTTTAAATTGCGCTTTATAAAGCTTCGCATAAATACCTTCCAACTCTAATAATGTTTCATGATTACCTTTTTCTTCGATGCCATTTGGCGATATAACGACAATCTCATCAGCATCTTTAATAGTTGATAATCGGTGCGCGATAACAAGTGTAGTTCGTCCATGAGATAGCTTCTCCAATGCACGTTGAATCTTAATCTCTGTTTCATTATCAAGTGCTGAGGTAGCTTCATCTAAAATTAAGATAGGTGGATTCTTCAAGAAAACTCTAGCAATAGCGATTCTTTGCTTCTGACCACCTGATAATCGTATACCTCTTTCACCAACTTCAGTGTCATAACCATCTTGTAGTCCCATGATGAAATCATGAATTTCAGCATTTTTTGCCGCTTCCATCATTTCAGACTCAGTAGCATTAATACGACCGTACATGATATTATCACGTATGGTACCAGCAAATAAGAACACATCCTGAGATACCAAACCAATATTTTTACGAAGGGATTCAATGGTCAAGTCTCTAATATCTTTATCATCCACTGTTATGCTACCAGCTCCAATTTCATAAAACCGTGGTATCAAATGACATAATGTCGTCTTACCACCACCAGATGGACCAACCAGCGCCAGTGTTTTTCCAGCTTCGATATCTAAATTAATGTCTTCCAAAACACTTTCACTCTCATTATACGCGAAGGATACGGATTGGAAACCGATATGCCCATTAACCTCTTCTAAAGGTACAGCATCCTTTTTATCTTGAATCGTTGGCTCTTGATCCATGATATCACAGAATCTCTCAAAACCAGTCATACCTGACTCAAACTGCTGAGCAAAGTTGGATAACCTTCTTATAGGTTGCATAAATATATTGATATACAACATAAAGGCTAGCATATCTGGCAGATTCATCTGATCTGTTAATATGAATAAAAATCCCACTACAAGAACTGTCAAGTTTAAAGCATTGGACAAAACATTTATTCCCATCATAAAGATAGCCATGTTTTTATAGGCAATGTCCTTAGAACCTCTAAATTCCATGTTACCTTCCTTAAACTTATCCATTTCATATTCTTCATTGGCAAAGGATTTGGAAACTCTAATACCAGACAAACTGCTTTCTAATTGGGCATTAACTTTTGCCACTTTCTTCTTTACATTTTTAAACCCTTCACGCATTCGGATTCTCTGACGCATAGCAAATAAAATCATAATGGGTACAAAAATATAAACAATGACTGCTAACTTCCACTGTACTGTTAATAGGATGATAAAGGAACCTATTAACATGAATACAGATAAGAATAAATCCTCAGGTCCATGGTGGGCCAGCTCAGTTATTTCAAAGAGGTCATTGATGACACGAGACATGATTTTACCCGTTCTATTCTTATCATAAAAATCAAAGGATTGTTTCTGCAGATGCGTAAATAAATCATTACGCATATCATACTCCATGCGGACGCCTAATATGTGCCCCCAATAATTGACTATGAACTCAAAAAGAGCTCGCACCCCATAGATTACAACCATAGCAAGTATTACCACAAAAAAAAGTCGTACTGCTTTATTAGGTAATAACTCATTCAGAGTATACCGGGTAATAATCGGAAATGCCAGATCAATTAACGCAATGCATAGAGCACAAAACATGTCCAAAGCAAAAAGCTTCCAGTGTGGTTTGTAGTAGGCTACAAAACGCTTTAACAGATGTTTGCTTTTAGTCATCATCATTCCCCCATTCTTTTAATTTTAATTATGTTTGAGACCTATGATTTACTTATGTAGTAACAAACAATATTACTATTATACTAGCCTCTTTCATATTTGTAAATAAGTATCCTATATATCCAAAAAGTAATTGTATTCGTTATATCTTTATCAATAATTAGAACAGTTAAGTGTTAATCAAATTCCTTTTAAGAGAAGACTTTGTCTTTTCTGGAATAAGAAATTATGATATACTAAAACAAGAGATTTCGTGGCATAGACCACGTCAAATGAAATTAGGAATTTCATATTAAATTATCTTTTTGAGGGGGAAATAGAATGTATAAAGACAAAGTACGCTCTATACCAGTTGTTTTAATTTTATCAATTGTTACTTGCGGTATTTATATGTTTTACTGGATTTATTCCATAAGTGAATCCTTAAAACACTATTTAGATGACACTGAAATTAGTCCAGGTGTTGACGTCGTATTATCTATCCTTTGCTTTTACCCATACAGCATTTATTATTCCTATAAATTAGGTCAAAAACAAATGGATGCTCAAAGAAGAGCAGGTGTTCCAGTAACTGATGACACTGTACTTTACGTTGTATTAGCTGTCCTAGGTTTCTTCATTGTCAATCAGCTCATCGTTCAATCAAAATTAAATGAAGTTTGGAATAATGCGGTTTAAAAAACTAACTAAGCAACAACTAAAAGATTTCTTAATTCCAACAGTGGGAATCCTAGTTTTTAGTTGGTACATTATTCATATAGTTGGTAGTAATACACGTTGTCTAATTAGAGGAACTATAGGTATTCCTTGTCCTGGTTGTGGATTAACTAGAGCTTATGATGCTCTGTTACATGGTCACATACTAGAAGCAATCTATTACCATCCTTTGTTCCTATTGCCACCAATTATTATTTTCATTTTGTTATTTAGGAAACATCCTAAAATCAATAACATTTATAACAACGATAAACTTTGGTGGATCATTATTGGGTTATTCTTGTTGGTTTATATTCTTCGGATGGTTTTAATGTTTCCAGATCAGCTACCTATGCAATTTAACCAAGAAGCAATTATTCCAACCATCTATCGGAATTTAATTAAGTAAATTAAGAATATGATTAAGACTCAGTTCAATAAAGGACTGAGTCTTTAAAAAAAAGATTGCTTATACCTCTTATTCATGATGCGAACATTGGTCCTTATAAGCATGTTCATGACATACACTTTCAGTAGATATTATTGACTGGCTCATATAACTATTGATAACCTCTTCTAGCGAGCCTTCTACCCCCACATAAACGTCTATACCGTGAGCCTTGAAAAGTTCTTGCGCTTTACTTCCCATGCCTCCAGCAATAACTATATTAACTTTATTCTTTTTCAAAAACTCTGGTAAAAAACCAGGTACATGTTCTGGATTCTTTAAATAACGATTACCCACTATACTATTCTCTTCTATATAATAAAGCATAAATCCTTCACAGTGCCCAAAATGTGAAGCTACAGTATCTCTTTCTTTTGCAATTGCTACTATTGTCATAGAATATCCTCCTTTTCAAATTCACTTATTAAGCCTAATATTTCTTGTCCTGCTTGACTCTTTGTACAATCTAAAATATTCTTTTCTTCATTGATAGCCTTCGAAACATATTGATCAAAAGCTATCTGCCCTAATACTTTAATACCTAATTTCTCACATAGTCTGATGATATCACAGGTAATCTCTTCATTTAAATCCCACTTATTGATACAAACTTTAACAGGTAAATGAAAGTGATTGCATAAATCTAAAATTCTTTTTAAATCTTCTTTACCTGATAAAGAAGGCTCTGTCACAATGATACCTAGATCACATCCTGTTAATGAAGCCATAACAGCACATCCAATTCCTGGTGAACCGTCCAAGACTACCAACTCATCATTAGTAACTTTGCACTCCATATCACGTCTCAAGGTTGTTATTAATTTTCCTGATCCATCAGCACCACATTGCATTTTTGCATGACTCATGTAAGCTTTTTCATACACCAATTGATCCATATAAATAGTAGCTGTAGTGTCTTCACTATAAGAAATGGCTTGACTTTGACAAACTAAACCACAACTTTTACACCCTTCACAACTGGTTGCATCTACTATAAACTCATGTATAGCGTCAAAATGGCATACTTGCTGACATGCGCCACATTGAACACATAAGCTCTTGTCAATATATGCAGTATATCCAGATTTAAAATCCTTTTGATGTACTGAATCTATCTTAGTCGTCAGATGGAAATTGGGTGCATCCACATCACAGTCAACTACATGACACTTGAAATACTTAGCAAAGGCAGATGCCAGTGTTGTCTTCCCTGTTCCACCCTTTCCACTCAGAAACACGATTTTCATTTCATTAAACTCCTTAACTCTTTGGCTATTGCTTGGTAATCATTCATTATAGGATGATCGTCCTGAATGATGTGCCCTTTGGAAAACTCTTTACTTAGCCCTCTACTAAACGGTATTTTTCCTAGTAGAGGAATAGCTTTGTCAGAGCAATACTCTTCAATAATCTCATCACCTTCTCCGGCCTTATTAATGACCACGCCTATAGGAATTCGTTGTTCCTTCAAGAAACTAACCACTATATGCAAGTTATGTCGACTGAAGAGGGTTGGTTCAGCTACCACAACTGCCAAATCAGTTCTCTTGTTAGCCTTAACAACGTTACAAGAACTCCCTGGTGGACAATCTATGATAGCTTCATCAGGACTAACTTTAATAAGTTCCTCAATAATTGGTCCTCCCATAGGCTCACCTATATTGAGACGTCCTTCATAACATGTTGTTCCTTGACTGTTACCCATATTA
The DNA here is from genome assembly GCF_002964605.1 of Vallitalea okinawensis. Lineage (NCBI taxonomy): Bacteria > Bacillati > Bacillota > Clostridia > Lachnospirales > Vallitaleaceae > Vallitalea > Vallitalea okinawensis. Next base: position 29,379 of record NZ_PQDH01000015.1, on the reverse strand, counting down.
ATGATACCTATGGATCTGTAATTGGATGTGATAGCATCCTTCGTACAACTTAGTAAACAAGCTTGGCAACTATGGCATAGGTGTTCAAACACAAGCATTTGTCTGCCATTGAACCCAATAGCATTAAATTGACAATTGGCTAAGCAAGCTTTACAAACATCACACTTAGAATGGTCGATGCTAGGTACCCATACTCTGATATCTTGGCTATCTTGTATTTCTGGTTCCATAAATAAGAAACCATTAGGTTCTTCCACATCACAGTCCACGTAAGCATAGCCTAAAAGTTTCGCCAGATGAATAGATACTGTGGTCTTACCCGCACCACCTTTCCCACTTAAAACAGCAATCCTCATCGGTTATTACCTATACCTTGACCATGTCTATGCTGTCCTTTCATTGATGGAGAGTACTCAAAAATCCTGTGAAGGTCACCTCTTTCATAGGATTTTATAGCTTCTTTTACACTTTCACCATCTAGATGATAAACTTCTACGCTATGCTGAAGAACCTCAAATGCATTCTTTCCTACATGGCCTGTTAACAGAACTTTACATCCTTCCTCAACTACCTTTGTGGCAGCTGATATACCTGCACCATTAGCTTGATATACACCTTGATTCTCAATGCTCTCATAGGCCTGCTTCTCTGTATCATAGAACCCCAAAAAGCTAGCTCTACCGAAGCGCTGATCAGTTTTTGAATCAAGATCTTTTCCCTGACTTGAAATACATATTTTCATTGCATCATTCCTTTTCCAACTTACTTATGATATAAACACCAATAATAAGTCTTTAGATTTTTGACTCAATACTTCGATATCCATATCTTATGTTATTATTAGCATATGCCAATTATTATTATACACCCATTTGAGTTTTTGTCAAATGCCAATAACATTTAATGGTTTTTTATATATTTGACTTTAGTTATTTTCTCTTACATGACTATATACAAATTGTTTTGTAATTATTTGGTTAATAGTTTTAATGAAAAGTATAATTTAAAAAGCAAAAAAAATATTCTAAAATTATTACTAATAAAAAGCCTTTAATTTCAGTGTTATTGTGCACTTACTCTATAAAACTCATTAAATGATGATTGACAAATTAATTTGATAATGCTACAATGTATTCGAAAGCGGTTTCGGTTTTCAAATTTAATATTCAAGCAGAGAGTATCCTCTATTTTTTTCAAAATCTTCGAAAGCGGTTTAGATAATTTTATTAAACATCTTGCTAATGCATGTCTAATGATGTATAATTTTTTTAGATAGTTTCGAAATCGGTTTCGAGAAAGAGGGAAAACAATGATTACCATTTATGATATTGCAAAAGAAGTAGGGTGCTCAAGTGCTACTGTGTCAAAAGCACTTAATAATTATCCGGATGTTAATGCTAAGACACGCAAAAAAATATTAGATAAAGCAAAGGAAATGGGCTACTCTCCTAATTCTCAAGCTCAGGCTTTAACGAAGAAAAAAACATGGAATATCGGTGTTTTATTTGAAGTTGAAGGTAAGAGTCGAACTGGTCTTACTCATTACTTCTTTGCACAGATACTTGAGAGCTTTAAAGAATACGCTGAAGAACTGGGTTATGATTTAACATTCGTTTCCGAAAAGATAGGTAATGATCCTGTGTCATTTTTACAACATGTAAGAAGAAGACATTGTGATGGTGTCATTATTGCTAACTTTGATTACGAAAACGAAAAAATCCTTGAACTCATTCACAGTAAAATTCCTGTAGTGGTCATTGATTACAATTATGATACCGTTAGCTCTATATTGTCTGATAACTATGAAGGCCTTAAATTGCTTACGCAATATTTGATGGATCTTAATCACAAAGAAATTGTGTACATTCATGGACAACATAATTATGTAACAGATATCCGACTTAATGCTTTTATTGACACCCTAACTGACAATGGTATAACTGTTACTGAGGATCATTTGCTCGAAGGCATGTACTATGACAAAGATAAAATCTATAACAAAACATTGGAAGTACTTCAACGTGAAGATCCTCCAACAGCTATTATATTTTCTGATGACTATGCAGCAGTATGGGGAGGAAAAGCTATTGAGAAAATGGGACTTCGTATCCCAGAGGATATCTCTATAGCAGGATTCGACGGACTTGAAATCAGTGAAATGATGAAACCAAGGCTTACTACTGTGAAACAGGATACGAATCTCATTGGTAAACAGGCAGCTAAACGTTTGATTGATATTATTGAAACAAAAAATCATTCTAAAGTTGATATTCATGTAGGTGTTGAATTGATTAAAGGGGAATCCTGCAAGAAAATCGGTAATTAAAATTCAAATTTGTGGGGAAAAAAAGGAGAATTCATGATGAAAAGATGGGTAAGTTTATTATTAGTTGTAACAATGTTATTTTCTTTAACAGCTTGTGGTTCATCTGAGGATAAAGACACCGGCACAGGTACAGCCAGTACAACAGAAAAATCTAAAGTAGAAGCACCTGCTGAGAACAAAACCGATAAATTAGTTGTTTGGACATTTACAGATGAAATAAAAGGTATGATTGAAAACTACTACTTAAAAGCTCATCCAGATTTACCTTATGAAGTTGAAATAGTTGTTATTCCTAATGACCAGTACCAAAGCAAATTAGACCCAGCTTTAGCTTCAGGTAAAAGTGCTCCAGATGTATTTGCTCTTGAAGCAGCTTATGTTAACAAATATGTCGACTCTAAATTCACTGCTGACCTTGCTTCAGTTGGTATAGACAAGAATAATGTGGATACGATGCAGTATGTTCTTGACGTTGCTACAGATAGTGAAGGTAAGTTAAAAGGTCTTAGTTGGCAAGCAACTCCAGGTGCTTTCTTCTACAGAAGAAGTATTGCAAAAGAATACCTTGGTACTGACGATCCTGCTGAAGTTCAAGCTATGGTAGCTGACTTTGATAAATTTTATGATACTGCTAAAAAAATCTATGACGGATCAAATGGTGAAGTAAAAGCCATTAGTTCACTTGGAGATTTGGTTCAAGTATTTTATGCAGCTCGTGAAAATGGATGGGTCGTTGATAATAAATTTGTTATCGATCCCAAAGTTGAAGAGTTACTAGATATGGGACGTCAATTAGAATCTGAAGGGTTAACCAACCAAGCTGAACAATGGACTGAAAATTGGTTTGCAAGTATGTCAGGTAATGATGTATTCGGTTACTTCTTACCTACATGGGGATTACATTATGTACTTAAAACTAACGCTGTAAATGCTGAAACAGGTGCTTCTACTGAAGGCGACTGGGCAATGATTCAAGGTCCATCACCTTACTTCTGGGGTGGCACATGGGTAGCTATGCGAGATGGATCAGAGATGGAGCAAGCTGCAGCTGATTTAATTAGATATTTAACATTAGATGAAGACTTCTTAACAACATGGGCTAATGATACAGGTGATTTCTTATCCAACGGAGCAGTTGTTAGCGCTATTAAAGACGACTTTACTGAACCTTTCTTAGGTGGCCAAAATCACTATGCAGCTTTTGCAGAGATGGCACCAGAAATTGATGCTTCTATTCTAACTGGTGCAGATAAAGATATTCAGGATTTATTTACAGAACAACTTACAGCTTATTCAAAGGGTGAAAAAGAAAAAGATGCTGCCATTGCAGACTTTAAAACATCCGTACAGAACCTTTTCCCTAATTTAGAGTATTAATTTTTTGATAAGGGGTGGGAGCGACCGCTTCTATCCCCTTTTCTATTTTTCAATAAAATATTTATGGATTGGAGAATGGTCATTAATGAAAAAAAAGCAAAAACTGGTTAAGTATGATAAGTACGGCTACTTATTTGTAGCTCCCTTTATATTAGCGTTTCTCATTTTCCAACTCTATCCGATAATCTATACTTTTCAGTTAAGTTTTACGGATCTAGCAGGTTGGGAAACTGAATTAAATTATGTGGGTTTTAAAAATTATGTCACTCTCTTAAGTAATGAATTATTTTTAAAAGCCTTTCGTAATACATGGATTATTTGGATATTAAACTTCATACCTCAGATCGGCATGGCCTTAATCTTAGTTAAGTGGTTTACGGATGCAAGACTGAAATTAAAAGGCGCAGGATTTTTTAAAGTTACTTTTTATATGCCCAATATAATAACTGCTGCATCTGTAGCTGTATTGTTTAGTACACTTTTTAGCTATCCCTCTGGTCCTATCAATCTCTTATTAGTTAAATTTGGGGTTTTAGAAGAACCCTTTGAATTCTTTAGAAGTGTCACTGCAACAAGGGGAATCGTAGCCTTTATTCAATTTTGGATGTGGTATGGTAATACATTTATTATTCTAACTGCTGGAGCATTAGGTATTAATCGCTCTTTATATGAAGCAGCCATGGTCGATGGCGCTACTAGTGGCCAAATGTTTAGAAAAATAACCTTACCATTACTAAAACCAATTACACTCTATGTACTTGTAACATCCTTAATCGGTGGTATGCAAATGTTTGATATACCTTTCCTATTAACAACACAAGGTAATCCAGACTATTCCATCGAAACTATGACTATGTTCATTTATCGCCAAGCTTTTCTAGGTGGGCGGAATTATTATTTTGCAGCGACTGCCTCAGTCATACTTTTATGCATTATCTTAATTGTTAGTATTCTATTATTCAAAGTTATGAATTCTAAAACTACTGGCGACAGAAAAGCTCGTAGACGAATAAGAAAGGCAGGTGTCAGGTAATGAAGAAAGGTGGTAGATTAGGTAAGTTTTACGGACTTCGTATTTCATGGATTTACCTGGTTTGTGCAGTGCTTGTTATCCTCAGTATCATTCCTTTCTGGATTCTCATTGTTAATGCTACACGTTCAACTGAACAAATACAACAGAGTTTTTCATTAATCCCAAGTGTTTTTACCGGCTATAACTATGATGTTTTAACAGGTAGAGGATTTAACATTTGGCGTGGTTTCGCTAATAGTTTAACCATTGCTGCTTCATCTACTTTTTTAGCCTTATATTTTAGTGCCTTAACAGCTTACGGCTTAGTCATCTATGATTTTAAGGGAAAGAATACAATCTTTGCAATCATTGCTTTTATATTAATGGTACCGACACAAATCAGTATGATTGGTTTTTACCGTATGATGTTAAATTTAAGTTTGACTGACAGCTATATTCCTTTGATTTTTCCAGCTATTGCAGCTCCAGCTACCGTCTTCTTCCTAAGACAATACTTGCTATCAACGTTTCCAAAAGACCTTGTTAGTGCTGCAAGAATAGATGGTGCCAGTGAACTTGGAATTTTTCATAGAATTGCATTACCTATACTTAAGCCTGGATTAGCTACTATGGGTATTTTTGCATTCGTTGGATCGTGGAATAATTTCCTAATGCCTCTTATGCTGATTTCTAATGAAGATAAATATACACTACCCATGCTGGTTCAATCACTCAAAGCAGATATTTATCGTACGGAATTTGGTGGTATATATCTTGGTATTTCAATGACAATTGTACCTCTTTTAGTTATATATTTAGTATTTTCAAGATATATTATTGCCGGAGTTGCTCTCGGCGGTATAAAAGAATAGATTACGATAAGATTGGAGCGAACCATGGACAGAACTAAAGTAAAAAACCCTGTACTTAAAGGATTTAACCCTGATCCTTCCATATTACGAGTAGGTGATGATTATTACATAGCCAATTCTACCTTTGAATACTTCCCTGGTGTTCAAATCCATCATTCAAAGGATTTAGTCAATTGGGAGCTTATAGCCAGACCTCTTAATACAAGGGAGCATCTAAACTTAATTGGTAATCCAAGATCTGGAGGCATTTGGGCACCATGCTTATCTTATGATCAGGGCAAATTTTATTTAATATTTACAGATGTCAAATCATTGCATCTAGCACCATTCAAAGATTGCCATAATTATATAACTACCGCTGAGTCCATAACAGGACCATGGTCAAAACCTGTATATCTCAATAGTTCAGGCTTCGATCCCTCTCTCTTCCACGATGGTGATAAGAAATGGTATCTTAACATGGAATGGGATCATAGAAAACCACCTATCTCACCTATGTTTAGCGGTATTTTATTACAAGAATTTGATGAATCAACGATGTCCCTTGTTGGCGAAGTAAAAAAAATATTCACTGGCACAGATAGAGGTTTAACAGAAGGTCCTCATATCTTTAAAAGAGGCAAATACTACTATTTGGTTACTGCAGAAGGTGGTACTTCCTATAATCATGCGGTGACAATAGTAAGAAGTCAACACATTGAAGGACCATATGAGGAACACCCTAACAAACATTTAGTAACATCTATGGGGAGAGATGATTTAGTTATACAGAAAGCTGGTCACGGTTCGTTGGTTGAGACAAAAGACGGTAAATGGTACCTCTCATTCCTTTGCGGAAGACCACTACCTGGCACAAAGCGATGTATTCTAGGTCGTGAAACAGCTATACAAGAGGTTGAGTGGATAGATGATTGGCCTTATCTGGTCAATGGATCAATTTTTCCAGATGAGTACTTCTATGTTGATGGTGATATAGAAATTAAGGAAGCTAAAGAAGAACTTTACACCTTTGAAAATGAGGATTTCCTTAAAGATTTTCAAACATTAAGAATACCCTATAGTGAAGATGTATTCTCAATCAAAGATAAAGAAGGCTTCTTAAGAATTAAAGGCTTAGAATCCCCTGTATCCAACTTTAAGCAAGGGCTTCTCTTAAGAAGACAGGAACATTTTAAGTTTGAAGCTGAAACCAAGTTAGTATTTCATCCATCTAGTTTTCAGCATATGGCAGGACTGAGTTATCGTTATGATGAAACTAATCAATACTACCTATACATGTCTTATGATGAGAGCACAAAGATGAATGTATTAAAAGTCTTCAAAATGGATCAAGGTCATTATTCTTTTATTGAAGAAGAGGAAGTCTACTTCAATAATGATACTGCTTATTTAAAAGTTAAGACAGCCTTTGCTAAGGCTCAGTTTTATTATTCTTTTGATGGTGAATCTTTCAATGAAATTGGTCCAATACTGGATACTTCCATCTTATCCGATGATTATACAGATCCTGAAGGTTTTACAGGTGCATTCATAGGTATGGCTTGTCAAGATATAGAGAGACAGTCTGCTAAAGCCTATTTTGAATATTTTAAATACACACCCGAACTCTTGTAGAGAGCTATTTATTCCCACTTTTTTAAGTGGGGGTATTATTTTTCGGTATTAATTGAAGGAGGTAATACAAATGTTTAATAAAGATTTCCTGTGGGGAGCTGCTACTGCTTCTTATCAAGTTGAAGGGGCTGCCTATGATGATGGTAAAGGTTTATCTGTTTGGGATATGTATACCCGCCAAGAAGATAAGGTCTACAACATGGATAACGGAGACTTTGCCTGTGATTCCTACAATAACATAGAAGATGATGTACGTATTTTAAAGGAGCTAGGTGTAAAAGCCTATCGCTTTTCCATATCATGGCCTCGAGTGATACCAAATGGTATCGGTAGAATCAATGAAAAAGGACTTACTTATTATGATCAATTTGTGGATGCATTATTGGAAGCTGATATTGAACCCTATGTAACTCTTTTTCACTGGGACTATCCTTATGAGCTTTATAAAAAGGGACAATGGCTTAACGATGAATCCTCTAACTGGTTTGAAGAGTATGCACGAGTTGTCGTTACCAGACTAGGTGATCGAGTAAAAAATTGGATGACAATAAACGAACCACAATGTTTTATCGGTTTAGGTTATTTTACAGGTATCCATGCACCAGGTCATCAATACAGTAAATTTGATATTATTCGGATGACTCATAATACATTGCTTGCTCATGGAAAGGCTGTGAAAGTTATCCGAGAAATCGTTGGTAAAGAAGCCCGAGTAGGATTTGCATTTGTGGCTACCATTGGTATTCCTAACACCTTATCAGAAGATGATATTGAAGCAGCAAGGGATTTCATGTTCAATCCCTTTGAAAAAACCAAAGATCATAAAGAGTATAATTTCCCCTTTGATAACGACTATTGGTATGATCCTATTTTACTTGGAAAATACCCAGATTGGGTAATGAATGAGTTAAGGGATTATCTCCCGTCTGAAGCTCAATTAGAAGAAGACTTTAAACTTATAACTGAGGAAGTGGACTTTATTGGCCTTAATATCTATCAAGGTCCAAGAGTAGAGAAAGATGGTGAATACATCAAGGTATCCAAACTGCCTTCAGGTCATGCCGTAACAGGTCTTAACTGGTTAGTATCAGAAGAAATCATGTATTGGGGTACTAAGTTCATGTATGAACGCTATAAGAAACCCATCTACATAACTGAAAACGGTCTTTCTAATAAGGACTGGGTTGCACTCGATGGAAAGGTTCACGATGAAGGTAGAATTGATTTCCTTAATCGCTATTTACTACAGTTAGAAAGAGCTCATAAAGAGGGTATTGACATCAGAGGTTACTTCCAATGGTCTCTATTTGATAATTTCGAGTGGGCTGAAGGCTATAAAGATCGCTTTGGCTTGGTTCATGTGGATTTTGAGACGGGTACTAGAACTCCAAAAGAATCTTATTATTGGTATCGAGATCTAATTAAAGAATAGTAATAATCACAGTGGGCTATCTCTAATTTTTATTCATTGAGATAGCCCAGATAACTTTATTATCTTAATAGCTGAATTGAGCTTTATACAAATTACGATATAAATCTGATCTCTGAAAGAGTTCATTATGAGTACCTAATGCTTCTATTCTACCATTATTCAATAAAGCTACCTTACTTGCATCCTTAATGGTTGCTAAACGATGTGCAATAATTAAAGTTGTTCTACCAATAGTTAACTTGGATAGGGCTTCTTGCACTTTTTGTTCTGAATGGCTGTCTAGAGAAGCTGTTGGCTCGTCTAGTAGAATGATTTCAGGTTGTTTGAGAAAAGCTCTGGCTATAGCAATTCTTTGTTTTTGCCCTCCTGAAAGAGAAGAACCACCTTCATGTACGATGGTATCATAGCCATTTTCCATCTCCATGATGAAGTCATGGGCATTGGCTTGCTTAGCTGCTTGAATGATCTCCTCTCCTGTTGCGGAAGTGTTACCACAGCTAATATTTTCACGTACACTTAATCCAAACAGATAAGTTTCTTGTGGTACAATGGCAATTCTATCTCTTAGATGAGCTAATTGAATCTTATTAATATCGTGTCCATCCACTAAAATCTTCCCTTTTGATGCTTGATAAAAGCGTGGAATGAGCTTTAGTAAAGTAGATTTACCTACACCACTAGGTCCTACTAATGCTACAGTATCACCTTTATTGATACGTATATTAATATCTTTAAGTGTATCTTTCTTTTGGTCGTAGGAAAAAGAAACATGGTTAAATTCCAAATTCCCTTGAATTTCTGGACAAGTTTGTTCATCATTTAAATTCTCTTCATTATCCTCTTTGAGGATATCCATGATTCGATGCATGGATGCTAATGCTCTTTGTATTTCGACATAAAGACCTGATAATAATGCAATAGGTCCAATCAACATTTCTGCATAAAGTATAAAGGCAATTAAGCTGCCAGGTGAAAGTAGTTGTTGATGTACACGATAACTCCCTACAGAAATAATGATGGCTAATTGGACAATATTAAGTAAACCTATAATCATCGCTGTCTTTTCTTTTACGCTAACTCTTTTTAAAGATTTATAGAGAACTTTTTTGTTTTGCTCTTCGTACATACCCGTTGCTTCCTCTTCAAGCACAAAAGCTTTAATCACATCCATGCCTAATAAACTTTGATTCAGTATAGTCGTTAATGTTCCTAACCTTCGCTGTACGTCCTTAGATAATTTTTGTATCTTATCCCCAAGTATCTTGGCCATTAGACTGATTATTGGTATGATGGCTAAACATAATACTGTTAAGATAGGATCAAGTCGTATGAGTAAGAAAAGAACAATGATTAACGTCAATAGCTTCTCTATAACAAAAGATAAACCCATTGCGATCGTTTGCTGAATAATGTTCAAATCATTGGTAACTGTAGAAACAATATCACCTGAACTGCGCTTATTGTAATAGGGTAAGGGAATACTCTGAAGTTTATTGAAAATCATATGGCGCATGTCTGCAATTAATTCCTCACCTATTTTCCCTTCTATACACCGCTTTCTATACTTAGCCAATTCACCTATTATTAAAACCAATATCAATAGGAACATGTATTGAAATAACTCTTCCATACTACCTTCAAGAAAAGAAATATCGAACAAATTCTTAACAGTTAACGGAAATGCAGTAGAAACTACAACAGCAACCAGCATAAACAATTGGCTGATAATAAATTGGTTTTTAAAAGGTTTTATGAATTGAAGAAATAATTTCATGAATTCCCCTCCTCATATTAAGTAGTTAAGATCCCTTGAGATATATAACCAATGAGAAATGTTTCCACTTCTTCTACTGTACACTTCTTCTCACTAATGTGATCACTCAAGTGGTATAATGTTGTCATCAACGATATGGCTGCTAATTCACGATTGATTTCTCTAACACAACCTTCTCTATAGCCCTCATCAAGTATTTCTTTGAATATGCCAATGTACTTATATTTAAGTACTTCTACACGTTCCAGTACTTCATCCTCCATACCACTGGATAATTCATTGAAGAGAATATCCGTAAAAGTTTTATATTTAAGGCAAATACTAATAGCCTCTTTAATAAATTCTTTGATTTGTGCCTTTAAAGGTATTTGCTTATTAAAACTCTTCTGTAGTTCATGGGTAATAAAACCTGTTCCACTCTCTAACAACTCGATAAAGAGTTCATCTTTACTTTTAAAGTGATAATATAATGTCCCCTTAGCCACCTTAGCTTCATCTGCAATATCTTGCATAGTTGTTTGATAATAACCTTTTTGAGAGAAAACTCTTTCAGCGGCATCAATAATTTTATTTTTACTCATCTTAGAACTCTCCTTTAACTTTTTATACTGACTGGTCAGTTTAATTTCATTATATCATAGGTTTTTCTTATGTCAAGAAGGATCTGAATTAATGATGCTATACTAACAGAAGAGGTAGCATTATTTAATGCTACCTCTTCTTTGACATTACTGTGCCAGTAACTGATTATTATTTTTTATTAATTCCATACGCTGTTTGACGCAATCCATTGATTGACCTGGATCTTCTGGGGTGTTAAATGTATAATCAATTAATTTTTCCACCGTTGAGGTAGCTACATGAACCCGTGTATCACTGGAAGCATAGTAAATAAACACTTCCTCTTCTTCATTAACAACAATACCATTGCAAAATACTACATTGGATACATCTCCAACACGTTCCTCACCATAGGGTGCTATGAAATATCCTCCTGGCTTTGCAATGATTTTAGCAGGATTCTCTAAGCTTGTTGCAAAGGTATATAAGACATAGCGCAGTCCATCAGCAGTATTTCTTACGCCGTGTGCAATATGAATCCATCCTTTTTCTGTTTTAATAGGGGCTGGACCTTGACCATTTTTGACTTCATAAACAGTATGATATTTTCTTTCGTCCATTAATATCTCCTCTGTTATATGAGGATTCATAATATCATCACATAGCCCAAATGCAATCCCTCCTCCAGCTCCAGTAGAAATGAAGCCATCTTGTGGACGGGTATAGAATGCATACTTACCCTCTACAAATTCTGGATGAAGAACCACATTACGTTGCTGAGGCGAAGGTGTAACTATATGAGGTAACCTCTCCCATTGTTTTAAATCTTTTGTTCTCACTAAACCAGCTTGCGCAATTGCACTAGAAGTATCATGTGCAGGTACATCTGGGTCTTTACTCTCAGAACAATAAATACCGTATATAAAACCATCCTCATGCTTGATTAAACGCATATCGTAGATATTGGTCTCATCTTCATCACTATTTTCCCATGTAATAGGATAATCCCAAAAACGAAAATTATCCATTCCATTTTTACTTTCAGCAATGGCAAAAAATGATTTTCTATCTACCCCTTCTACTCTTACCACTAGATAATACTTACCGTCTAAATAAATGGCACCTGGGTTAAATGCTGCATTGATGCCTAATCTTTCTATAAAAAATGGATTAGTTTCTTCACATAAATCATATCTCCAATGAACAGGAATATGATTGCGTGTAATAACAGGATTTTTAAAACGGTTATAAACACCATTATAGAACTCATCTTTTATTAAATTTTTCTTGGTTATAAATTCTTCTTGGTTTTCTAGTAATTCATAGTATTTTTGATGAATCATTTTATTTCACCCTTTCTAATATTTCTAAACAAAATCTTGCATTATGATAGGGAGTTTTCCATGGCTCAGCGATTGCTCTAATGGATGGTTGACCATCATCTTCAATAGACCAGAACCACTCTCCACCCTCTCTAACATCAATTAAATTTTGTTGAATATAAGCCCATAAATTATGAATGATTATAGAGAATCTTTCATCCTCAGTACGTTCATAAGCATTTAAAAATCCAACTATAGCTTCAGCCTGTCCCCACCAAATCCTTGAATAATCTTCTATATTATTTTCTTTTTCATTAATGATGGAGCCATCATTTTGAATAGCATAATTGGCTATATTATAGGCTATATCAACAACCATTTGATCATATTTATCATTCTTTAACCGAAGTAGTTTAATGGCATCATCTAGTAACCAACTTGCTTCAATATCGTGACCATATGATTTTAAATCAATTAATTCATTCCAACTGTTATCAAAAAAAACCTTTAAGAATTTAGTTTTATTATCAAAAATTTTATTATAAAATATATCAATGATGTTCATTAACTTTTTCTTAAGTTCATTATTGGGCCATACACGATAAAGGTTTGTGTACGCTTCGAGCACATGTAGATGTGTATTGGTTGTTATGTCAGCGATAATGCCATTCTCACTCAACATCTCATTATCTTGTTTGATCCACTGACGATTAAACTCTTCTAAATAAGCATTTTTTTCTTTATCATAACCTCTAGTCTCAATAATACTGTATAGTTTTTTTGCTAACTTCAATGCTTCAGTCCGTTGGCTTACTCTGTAATATTCACTTAAAGCGTAAATACCAAAAGCCTGAGCATAAATATGTTTCCTCGTATCTATAGGATTGCCTTCATGATCTAACAACCAAAATAGACCTTCTTGTACTGTATCATAAACATTGTTAACTAAAAAATCATAGGCATGATGAGCACATACCAAATTCTTTTCTTCTTTTGTAACTCTATATGCTGCCGAGAAAGACCATAGTAATCTGGAGCTAGCTATACCACCCTTTACTCCTTTTTTATCCACCTTCAAATCATAGTCTACATTGCCATAGAATCCACCATTTTCTTCATCTTTTAGATTTATCCAGAAAGGCATAATGTGTTTACTTAATTCTTTTGCTACTTCTTCTCTTAGTTTTATCACACTAGTAGCTCCTTTCTCCACTTGCTGTTTCAATATCCTTTATAGTGAAAAGGCTTTGACAATATAGCCAAAGCCTTTAGGTTATTTAAACTTTTGAACATAGTCAAGTAATTCTGAAACGCTACATGTGGCAACACAACAATATTTATCTGCACCACCGTAATAAACGTATAATGTATCATTAACAATTACATTACCTGTCGGGAATACACAGCCGTTATAAAACCCTTTAGTTTCATACTCAAATTCAGGTTCCATGATGAAATCAGAAGCACGAGCAATAACTTTTGTTGGATCATCTAAGTCTAGGAGCATAACGCCAACACGATAGATTCCTTCATCATCTACACCATGATATAATGTTAACCAACCTTGATCTGTCTTTAATGGTGGTGTACTTCCACCAATTTTTTTCTCCCAATCATGCTCCCCTTTGATAAGTAACTGACATTCATTCCATTCCATCATATCTTCTGAGAAACTTATCCATATAGCAGGATGTTCACAACCGTATGCTTCACCTATCCATTCTTTAGGACGATTAAGTCTAACATATTTGCCATTAACTTTTTCAGGAAATAGAATTACATCTCGATCATCTAAATCTGTACGAGTAATTCTTCCTAGCTTGGTAAAGCTCTTTAGATCTTTTGATATAGCTAATCCAGTGTTCGCGATATTCTTTTTTAAACATAGCGGTGAACTGTCAGGTACATCAAAGGTGCGCACTTCATCAGGTGCAAATTCCCAATAGCGTCCTGGTGGAAATGGTCGATAAGCATATGTAACATAATACGTATCATCCAATTTTATGATTCTTGGATCTTCTACACATCCTGCATCTGCTCCATCTTTACTTGGTGATAAGACTGGTTGATCCGATACACGCTTGAAATTAAAACCATCTTTACTTTCAGCTAATCCTAAATAGATATAATGCTCTTCATCATCTCCAGCAGCTCTATATAAAAGATAGAACTTACCATCCTCATACCATGCTCCTGGATTACAAGCCACTAGACTTTCCCAAGCATTATCTTCAATTGGTGCTATAATTGGATTATTTTCATATTTTTTTAGTTTCATTTTTTTCACTCCTCATCTTTACTTATATGCTAAGCTACCCTTTAACTGCTCCCTTAGCTAAACTCTCAGTAATTTGTTTTTGCATGGTTACATAGAATATTGTTATTGGTATAGCCATAATAACCACAGCTGCTGCAAAAACCGTTAATTCATTAGAATATTCTCCTAAAAACATGTATAAGCCTGTGGCAAGAGTACGCATGTTTTTCTTTGTTATGAATAGATAGGGATAAACAAAATCATTCCACACATTAAGAGCATTCAACATAATCACTGTTGCTATGGAGGATTTGGATAGTGGAAAAACAATTTTTAGTATATATCTAAAATAACCACATCCATCTATTTCTGCAGCTTCATCCAATTCCTTGGGTATTAGTTTCACAAAACCTGTCAGCACAAATACAGAAAAAGCTATACCAGTTCCCATATAAAACATGATCATCCCTTGATAGGTGTTGGTAAGATTAAGAGTCTGCATAATCTTATATAAGGGCACTAATGATGGGGGCATAATTAAGCTAGCAGTGAATAAACCATATAGTGCGTTATGATACTTTACTCGCTTACGAGCTAGAGGATAAGCAATAAATAGTGATAAGATAGCTCCTAATCCACAAGAAACAAATGTATAAACAATACTATTAAAAAAGTTAACCAGCATGTTTGATCTCTGGAATGCTTCTTTAAAGTTTTCAAGATACAGCACTGTTGGAATACCTAAGGGATCAGTATAATAATCACTCGTTGATTTTAGGGCTACGGTTACTATTCCATAAATGGGATACAAAATGATGAATGCTAATATGCAAAAAAAGAACCATATAATTACCTTAGCTAACTTATTATTTATTTCCATATAAACACCTCCTTTAATTGGTTTAGTATTCGACTTCTCTTCTTCTCAATAGCAGCATAATAACAACTGATATACCTAAAATCATGAAGAACTGTATAACATTCAATGCTGCAGCATAACCGTGTTTTCCAAATGAGAAAGCCTCATTGAAAATTAATACGGGTAAGTTCTCACTGCTACGTGCAGGTCCTCCTGTTGTCATAATAAAAATCAACTCGAATAATTTTAAAGATCCAATTAACGATAAAAGAATATTGATCGTAAAGGATGGCATTAGTAAAGGCAAAATGATATGCTTAATTTTTTGCAAAGTATTGGCACCATCTATATCTGACGCTTCTAAGCTGTCACTGGGAATAGACTTTACATTCGTGTAATAGATGATCATTGCATACCCCATGGAAGCCCAAACCTGAACAAAGATAACTGCGTAAATCGATAGGTTAGGATTGCCTAAGAGATTTACCTTCATGCCTACTAATTCAAATAACTTACTCACTGGTCCAAAATTAGGATTCATAAGTAAACTCCATATACTTGCGATGATAAATGCACCTAGCACATTTGGAAAGAAATATAGTCCCCTAAAAAAGTTACTATTTTTAATTTTAAAAGTTAACATAATAGCAATGACAACTGCTACTATATTTTGTATAGATGTAATCAAAGTTGCATATATTAGCGAATTTTTTAATGCATTCATGGTTATGTCTTTATTAATCGTAAAAGCATCAATAAAATTCTTAAAGCCTATGACGTTGACTTCAGAATTCGGAAATCCGTTGTAATCTGTCAAAGCAAAATAGAAATTATAAAATGTAGGTATGATTACGAATATTATGAATAATGCGACACCTGGTAAAATACCAATGTGAGGACTCCAATTATTTTTCTGAGTTGTACGAATCACTTTTATACCTCCCTCCTCTTAAGAATTAATGGCTATTTCATGATTATTTCCAACAAACAAAAGTAGCTCCGTTGCGTCTTCTTTAAAAAGTTTGTGCGGTTAGGAAACAAAAGTGTATTGGCACAGAATAGCTCTGTGCCAATTACTGCTTAAAGAATTATTGCATACTATCAACTTTATCTTGCATTTCTTTAGCTACTTCTTCTGGTGTTTTAGCACCAATGATCATAGCTTGTAGAGATTGCCATGGATCAATATTACTTCCTGGAGGATAAACTTGGTCTACAAATTCTATATTATTTCCAAGTAATCCTGCAACTTCTGTTAATAATGGATCTGTAAAAGTGATACCGTCTTGAGTTGGCATTTGATTAACAGATGTTATATAATCTGCATAAACATCTGGTCGTGATAAGAATTCAAGATATTTTAATGCCGCTTCTTTATTTTCAGATTCATTACTAATAGCCCAACATAGACCGTATTTGACAGGTACATAGTTAGCTGGATCAACATTATCAGATCCTGGGAATAAGAATACACCTACTTCAAAATCTGTTCCTAACATTTGAATGTTTGCTGCACTCCATGATCCATCAAGAATCATAGCCACTTTCTTTTGCGAGAATAATACAGGTACATCATCATAGGCAACTCCCATTGAATCCTCTTCAAAGTACTTGGAGATCTCTTTCAGCTTAGATAATACCTCAACAAACAGTGGATCAGTGAATTTCGTTTCTCCAGTTGCTAATTGCTTATAGAAGTCTGGATTCTCACTTCTAACGATGGCACCTTCTACACCGATCATATCAACATTGACTGGCCATCCGTCTTTTCCACCAAAGCCTATAGGGTCAATTCCTTCTGCTTTAATTACTTCGCATGCTTCAATGAACTCAGCATAAGTCTTTGGAATCTCTAAATTTAACTCCTTAAAGAGATCCTTGTTATAGAATACAACTACTGTATTCAACGATGTAGGTACCGCAAGTACTTTACCTTCATAGACAGCATTATCCCCCCAGATAGATGGGTTATAGTTATCTAAAAACTCTTGACCAGTTAAATCATATAAGGCATTTCCTTTAAGGATTGCTGGTATCTTATTAATTAACTGACCAAGTGGATCAACACCAACAATATCTGCTTCACCTGATGCTAGTCTTACTGTAACTGCATTTGCGTAGTTTTTAGTTGGGACAGGGTCCATTTCAATTTTTACATTAGGATATTCTTGATTAAATTGTTCATTTAACCGATCAAATACCTCAGCATCCTCAACTCTCCAATGCATCACGTTTAGAGTCACATCTTTTTGATCGTCATCTTGTGTTCCTTCTTTTTGCCTATCTTGCTGCACTTGTTCTTGCTCATTAGTTTTCACCTCTTCACCTGTACATCCAGCAAAGAGAGCTATATTCATGCTCAATACTAATAAAAGAGCCACTGTTTTCTTAAACTTACTACCCATTAAAAAATTCCCCCTAATCTACTGATTAAAATACTAAGTGTTGCAACACCAAATTACTAGTTTAGTATATCGAAGACTTCTATCTTTAACAATGAAAAAATTTGCTTCATTTATTGCAAATTTTTTGTTTTTATATCAGTCATTCAACATACGATAGACTTTATAAATAATACTTGCTGTTTCTGCTCGTGTTAATGCTTTTAGTGGATCAAGATGCTCACCATCTCCCATAACAATGCCTTCATTGACTAATGGCAGTATATGCTCTAATGCATAGGGTGATATATCCTTCTGGTCTTTAAACTTATTGGAGTCATTGTCGGAGTCATTGTCTAAAGTGATACCAGCTACCTTTAAAGCCCTTGAAGTGAGTACCATCATATCCTGTCTCATTATACTTGCCTCAGGATTAAACTTATTATCTCCAATTCCAGAAGTGATACCCAATTTTTTTGCAATTCCAACAGCCCTATAATAATAATCCGATTGTTTCACATCAGAAAAATTATCGTTCACATCTGCATCCAGTTCCAATGCACTGACAAGCAAACAAATAAAATCTGCTCTTTTAATGTTTTCTGATGGTGCAAATGTCACTTCCGATGTACCATTAATAATACCCCTTGAAGCTAATACTTCTATTTCCCGCTTTACCCATGGATAATCAGATACATCATTAAAAGTCTTCATAACATAAGCCACTGCAAACTTACTTAAATGGTTGGTTTTAAAGGTAACCGTACCTGAAGCATCATCATATTTCCCACTTCTTATAGGCACTTCATTCCCATCTTCAGTGATATAGTAAATAAGAATATGCTCAGGATTTATTAATTCTGTTTCTGTTGGGATGTATGGTATCGCAATCTCAATGGGAGCCTTTTCGTTTTGCCAACTTACCTTATTACCATCCACTTCTACATCAATATTAACAATAGGTCGGTCACCTATTTTACTCATCACTTGGGGGCTGATATTGTCTTTACCTGATTGATCAATAGCTATGGTGATACTATCGGCATGTTTGATAATACCTTCCATCATATTAGTTGGCACTGTAACAGTACCAATATTAGTTTTTAGTTGTAGCACTTCAAAAGATGTCCCTGAAATAAGTTCATCACCTGGTAGCTCTACCAAATATGTTTCAGCCTCACTCACCTTTGGTATTTCTAATTTTATTTTCTTGATACCATACTTATCAGCTTCTGCTGCATCAAATGCATCTTTTATTATTTCTGTACTAACATCTACCTTAGCCACTCCTTTTGAAGCATCAAATGTAGGATGAGGTAAGGTCATTTCTGACTGACCTGATGAAATTTTCTGCTTATCTTTCTTTTCATTCTCATCATCGTCGTCATCTCCAATACTACTGGAGCCTCTTTGAAATTGAAAGGTTGTGGTAATGGGCTTTGATTCTCCATAAGCACTTATTTCAACAGTATAGATAGCACCGTTGTTCATAGCCGGATTCTGATAAGCAAATTCAAAACTACCACCTTCATTTGTCAAGGTTTGATCCAAGTATTCAATACCATCATTGGGATTCAGCACTTTCACTGTGACCATCTGTCCTACCCCAGTTGCTAGTCTTCCTGATATAAGTACTTGTCCATTACTTAATACCTTTGTATTGGTAGATAAGATATTACTTTCTTCTTCTCCAGGTTCTTTTAATAAAAAAGATTCAATAACGGGTGCAAGCTGATTAGCTATTTTAATATGAGCATTATCTGTCGGATGGACATAATCATCTGCTGGAAAATCACTACTATCAAGCCAACCAGTGGTATCAATATAATGCACTTTAAGATCACCTGAGCTTAATCGCGCATTAACTGCTTTTAAAGTAGAATCTTCCATATATCCACCAAAAGGTCTCAACACTAAAATTTCAGCTTTTCCATATTGACGACGGATATTTTCAAGGAAAGTAATGTAAGTACTTTCAAATGTTGATTCTGGTACATTCATAAAATGATCGTTTGTACCAATATTTACGACAACCATCTTAGGTTGATAAAGATTGAAATCCCAGTCTCTTGCGTCTTGATAATAAGCGTTTTCTAGCTTAAAGAATTGCTTACTTAGTCCAATCTTTGATTCCACATAGCTGGCAGACCAATCATCTTCCAGATTAATACCAGAAAAAGCTATTTGAGTATGCTCGTACCCAAGCTGCTCTGCAGTTAACCATGCATAATCGGATATGGCTTGTTGGGAGAGCTTGTATCCAGCAGTAATGGAATCACCTGCAAATTCAATGATCGTGGAGCTAACATCAGAAGCAATAGTAGTTGCATTTGCATCGAGTATTAACCCTTTAAATTCAAAGAGATCATCATGGTATCTTGATGCAACCATTAATGTATGTTCTCCTGATGAAAGAGGTTCAGGGGTTAAGTTGACGGTACCATTGGCATCATCGATATAGGATGCATTCCCATCAATATTGATATATAAATCAACTTCACTTGCTAATTGAATCTGAACTGTTGTGCCAGTAAAATTAACTTTGAAGTAGGCACCACCCCAATAGTTTCTAAAGACTTGCCCATCGCTATAATCCCAACGACCAAAGTATTTAATATTTGTATCACTCAATGTCCCACTCCCCGTAGATGCTTGAATCTCTGTGCTATAAGCTATTAATATACTACATGTTAGTACCAATATTAGAATTTTATTTATATACCTCTTAAAAGTATTCATCTTCAGACCTCTTATCCTTTCTATACAGTAATTTTTGTATGGCAGACCCTCTATATTGTAATAGAGGGCCTTATACTTAGTTATTTGTTATTTCATAGGTATAACTCAATGGCTCCATATTCATTAAACTATCCCATACAAAAGCTTTTACTTTATATCCTTTAGTATTTTGAGGTAAATCGAATCCAGCATTCATTGAAAGTGTCTCTCCAACCTTTAATTCTTTTTCAATGAAAGAAATTCTCTCTAATTGGTTTTTAGTATTATATAAAGCTAATATCGTCGTTGCTGATGTATCATAAAAATTGTTATTCGTTATTTTAATTTCGGCTCGTACAAATTCCAAATGTTCTAGACTGTCCACAATATTTCCTTTGTAATCCATAAATTCTACTTCATCTATAGATACCAAGTTACGCATTGTAACCCTAACTATTTCACTTGCATCAGAGATATTACCAGATGCATCTACAGCTTTGACTGTATAGGCATGTTCAGATTCAGGCTTCAAGTTTTCAATTTTAATAGATGGTTCTGTAGACGTTGCAACTTGCTCATCACCATCGTAAATACGGTATTCTTTTAGTTCAATATTATCAGTTGAAGGATCCCAAGTCAGGTCAACATGTGTGGCTCCATAGGTTGCATTCAGGTTTGTCGGTATTGTTGGTGGTGTATGATCTTCTGTTTCACCTGATATGACTTTTACCTCACCTAATTGAGGTGACCACGCATTACCTTCTTTACTTCCATCTCCATAAAATTCAATCTTTAAGAAATTAGAACCTTCTGGAATAGACTCTGCTGGTGTATAGTTAGTTTTATACCAATTATCACTGGTGCTAGTAGGTTCATCATGGTCAACACCTAATTCTGACCATGTTACAGCATCTGATGAGGTATATATTTTTACGGTATCATCAATACCCACAACATCTGGATCAAAGTATACTCTTGCTTTAAAGCTGGATAGATTAGCTAAATTGTAGATAACTTCTTCCGATCCATCCCAGCCTCTCTTTAACCTTGCTTCATCGTCATCAAAGAGATGTGTATTCTCTTGATCAACTTGCCAGCCATCAGAATAAGCATATAATTGACTTGTATCGTACAATTGATCATTAATCATTCTTGCTGGTATAATCATGACATCGGTCAACTGAGGTTGCCAAGGGTTACCATCTGTTAGAAAAGTTATTTTTAGATAGTTTGTGTCTATTGGCAATGATTCATCAGGTGTAAAAGTTGTACCATACCATATTTCGGCTGCAAATTCTTCTTCTCCATGCTGAGTCTTAAGATCTGTCCATGATTCTCCATCTGAAGACACCTCAAATTTCACTTTCCCGTCAATATAATTCTCATAGTATACCCTTATCTTGAAATCTCCCATATCTTTCATACGATAGATAACACTTTGATCACTATCTTCCGCTCTTTTTATCCTAGTTGTATCTCCATGAAAATAATGAGCATTTGAATCATCAAACATAAAGGACCCATGGTCATACATTTTATCATAATTTTCAATGTCATCCTTCAATACTTCCCTTGTAATATTCACATAAGCTAGCTGTGGTGTCCATGAGTTACTATCATTACCACTATCACCATCTGGAAGGAATAGAATTTTTAAATACCCTGTCCCCTCTGGTACACCTGCAGCTGGTTTAAAATTCACTCGATGCCATCCATCACCTGTATTCAATGGCGTATCCATTGTTATTGCAAGCTCTGACCATGTCATGCCATCTGGTGAAGAATAGAATTTAACTGTGTTATCAAAAGCGATGACACCAGGATCATAATACACTCTTGCTGTAAAGTCGTTGATATCTTCCAGCTTATAGACTACATCTTGCTCAGCATCCCAGGTTCTCTTAATCCTTGTTGAATCACCTTCAAAATATTGTACGTTTCCATTATCAAATGCCCAGCCATCAGAATGAGATTCAACTTTACTCCAATCTGCCAAATCATCTGAAATGCTATAACGATAATCCTTCATGGATGCTTCATCAGGTATGTCAGGAATTTCTGCTGTAGGATCTAGTGAAATAGATGAACCACCTTCCAGTGTTGTGAGAATAACTGTACCTCTGCTAGGCATGGTTATTTCGTAACCATTGGCTAAATCCACGTTTGTGACTGTTTCACTAACAACTGGATAACCTTCTGCATTGGTTTTCATGTCACCATCATAATATTGATAGACATTGAAGGTTACCACCTCTTCTGCTGCCGGAACCATCAAATTGATTTTTCTACTTTCATCTTGGTTGTTAACTACAGCAAAACTTAAATCATATTTTCCATTGCCATCTGCAATTTTCGCTGCAGTAGCTCTTACATAACTATCGCCTGATTTAGTGGTATATAAAATCTCTGATCCTCTTGGAAAATAGTTAGCCATTAAAGATATTGGATAAAACCAAGGCCTTAAATCTTGCTCATTATATTCCGATAGTGAGTTCCAAAACCCCCATACTTTTAATGGTGAGTTTTCATCGTAGGCATCTTTACGGTGCATGGAATCATCTAAATCCCACATAATAATCCCAGCTTGACCACCTCTCATGGTTTGGATGGTATAATCTGACATATGCACACCATAAATGAATTCTCGTACATTAGGTTGCTGATCATTTTCTGTCTTACCATCTGTTAAACCAGCTTCCCCCATAATATATTGTTTGTTTTCACCACCATAAGGGTCCTTTGTTTGATAGTCCTCTTTTTTAGCTGCTACAGCTTCTTCAATACCACCGCTTAACACATCATTAAAAGAAGCGTACTTGTGAACATCATAAGTATCTACTATATGTCCTAAGTTTTGTGCAACTAAATCAATCCAATTATCACCACCAGTGGTATCAGGACCTATGATCTTAACTTGATCACCTAATCCTCTTTCTAGCATTTTGTTATGAAGTTGTGTAACACCTATGGCCCAAATAGACCATTTGTCACTGCCCTCATCATCAGATATACCCCAATCCCAATTAGGTTCATTGATGAAGTTATAGTATTTTATACAAGTATAACCTTTTACATTAATCAGGTAATCTAGACACTCCACTATCATCTCTGCCCACTTTGGATCAGTCGTTGAAGTCATTTCCAGCGGGTATTGATCTGACTTTGCCCATTCGCCAAAGATTACCTCAATATCATTGGCTTGACAATAATCCAAGATAGCATACATTCTCTTCATCTCATTGCTTACTTGACCATCTTCTCCTAACCAGGTTGAGTTATTCCCCTCAGCATCTTCATTCTCCCAGTAGTATTCGATACTGCTGCTTGTAGTTGTAGAAGGTCTTGCATACCACCTAGCTTGAAATATGCTCCTTACGATTGGTGGTTTCATAAAATCAAGCCTTTCAGTAATCATCTGCCACTCTTCAGCGGTATAATCACGGATAGTTGGATCCGATGGATCCCATTGTACCCCTACTCCCCTATAATCACTTTCTAGCACAGTATTTGCATCCACATAAATGATTGCATCTGCATCCTTGTCTAATTCTTCAGCGTATACAGGCATTACCAAACTGGAAAAAGTAAGTACCATTGCTAGAAGATAACTCAAAAATTTCTTATTCATCTTAATACCCCCTATTTGTTTCAACTTAGCTTGATATGATGTTGATTCATACCAATGACTACGTATATGCATTACTGTGAGCTAAATAAATTCAGAATATTCAGCATATTGTCTGCTGAATTTTACACAGCACACTATCCATTTTGATAACTGGCTCTACTTAGCCCAACTAAGCTAAGTATATAAGATAGAGATTACTTATACAATGCAATAATTTTTCTCTTTTATTGTATTTTTTTTGTTCTTACTATAAAGTAATCTCTTAATAGGTATGAATGAATTATACGACTTTCCTTAAGATGAAAAAGAAGTATAAAAGGAAAGTTAACACTTTCCTTTTGATCAATGAATTATTTTGTTATCATCTCTAAATTATATTGCTTAGGAGTCTTACCTGTTACCTTTTTAAATACCTTATAGAAATAAGTATAATCTGAATAACCGACTAAATAAGCTAATTCTTTAATGTTAACACTCGGTGCAGTCAGCATTTTTTTGGCATTTTCTATTCTTATCTTGGTGATGTATTGATTAATATTTTCACCTGTTTCCTTTTTAAATAAATTACTCAAGTATGATGCATTCATATGATAAAGCTCAGATATTTGACTAAGCCCAATATCATTTGAGTAATTTTTATGGATAAATTCTTTTATGTCATCAATGACAGCATCTTTCTTATTATTTTTTTTCATGTACTTTTTTGTTGTGTAATAAAATAAATTCATGAGCATTTGTGTAACCATCTCCATGTGCTCAAAGGAAAGAAAGTAATAAAGATTATTAATTTTAACTAAAAAATCCTGTATCTCCTCTGAAAGCCCGGAATCAACCCTCAAAATAATGTGACATAAGTTTGTTAGAAATAGACGAATACTATCCATTCTTATATCTTTAGTTTCAAACACTCGTTTTATTATCTTTTCTAGTATAGACTTGACATCATTCACATTTCCTGAAGTCATATGAATGAGAAGTTCATCCTCATATTGATCAAGAGGAATATTGAAAGATTGCTTATTGACGATCTCTGAATTCAGAACTATGGTTATCGATTTATCTAATAATGCATACAACATATTCTCACGTGCTGTTTTATAAGATTCTTTAATACCCTCTATCCCCATACAGGGTTGACCAATACCAAAAATAATTCGATGACTTGTACTATTATTTTCTATAACTCTTTCTATGGTGTCATATATTCTAGACTCAAATACTTTTAACTTAAGATCATGTTCTGTATAAAAAATAAATAATGTTTCATTTGTATCCTGTATAAGTAATACATGCAGAAAATTACTATACCCCTTTAATTGCTTGTAGATGTTATTAACATTGATCTCATTATATTTATCATACATAGCAACTGTACTAAATACTAACCTGTCGGGATTATCTTCAAACAGTCCATCTGCATGATAATCAACAGCCTCTCCAGTGTTATGCATTAATTTCATTAAATAATTTGAAGCCTTCCTCTCACTATCAGTATTTTTATCCAGTAGTATACAAGCTTTCTCAATAGATCTATTAAGCTCTGTAGGATTAATTGGCTTTAAAATATAATCTAAACTTCCATTCTTTATTGCTTGCTGAGCATATTGAAAATCATCATAACCACTGATAACTATAGTCTTAATCTCCGGATATAGATGATTGATACTTTTTAATAACTCTATGCCATCGGTCTTAGGCATTCGTATATCAGTAATAACAATATGAGGCTTTTTTTCTTTTATGACCTCCAACGCTTGATTGCCATTTTCAGCTTCACCTATAAGCTCTAAATTCAAATTGTTCCAATCAATCATTTTTTGCAAACCTTTACGAATAAGCGCTTTATCATCAACTAATAGAACTTTATACATGGTTATCCTCCTCAAGATTTAAAGGTAGTAAAATATTAACTTCTGTCATTTCTTTATGATTGTTTATACTTAACCCATATTTTTCTCCATACTGTAACTGCAGTCTTAAATGAATATTATGAATCCCAATAGACTTACCCTTACGATCGTACCTGGAAAGATCCTGTATATTACTATTTAGCTGGTACTGTAGGTCTTGCAATTTATCGCAGCTTAATTTATGACCATTATTAAGAACTCTAATAAGCAAATCTTTATCTACCACTTTTGCCTCAATAATAATAAGACCTTTGTCTTCAAAACCTTCAATACCGTGGTAGATAGCATTCTCGACAATGGGTTGGAGAATGAATTTGATAACTTTAGCTCTAAATAGATTTTCCCCTATAATGTATTCAATATCGAACTTATCCTCATACCGAATAGCCTGTAACAGTATATAGTCCTTCACATGATTTATCTCATCTTCCAATGTTACTAAATCTTTCTCTTGTTTTATACTGTATCGGAACATCCTTCCTAACCCTTGTATCATTTCAGATACATCCTCAGCACCTGAAATAAGAGCTAAGCAATTAATTGATTCTAATGTGTTATATAAAAAATGAGGATTAATTTGTGCCTGTAATGCTTTAAATTCGGAATCCTTTTTCTTCAATTGAGTTTCATAGACTTTTGATATTAATTCTTGAATCTTCTCAATCATTATATTAAAATTTTTAGCTAAGCTACCAATTTCATCTTCATTATTTATATCCACTTTTTGATTAAAATCTAATTCTTGTACTTTTAACATTGTATCTTTTAGTAGCTTAATGGGTTTGGTGATATTACCTGATACAAATATGGATACAACTAAAAAGGCTATGAAGCATATAATACTTGTCCAAATTAAAGGTAAAGCTACTTGATTTGTCTTTTGGATAAGTTCATCTTTTGGAATTAACTTAACATATTTCCATTTCAAATAATCATTGTATTTTGAAATAACGAAGTTATTGTTGTCTTCAATAATATCTGCTTTTTTTTCTTCGATACTATCAATAGGAACATTAGGATAAAGCTGACTAAATCTCTTACCTATGTTTCCATCCTTATGAGTAAATACGATATGATTGAATTCATCTAAAATAAAGATATCATTACCTTCTTCACCGGCTAACAAATTCTCAATCATTTTCAAATTAATATCAATAAAAAAAATACCTGCTATCTCCCCTGTTTCATAACTAGTGATCTTTCTAGCTATGGTGATAACAAAGGGAAATTGTGGCTCCAATTTATAGCCTTGTTGATGACTTCCAATAATAAAAGACTCTTCTTTACTATCAATCATATACTTCATCCATGATTCAGCTGTAATATCATACGCTTTATCAAACACCTGCTTCATTCCGTCATATCTTGAATGATCGAAAAGATAACCATCCATCGTATATAAATAAACGCCTTCTACGTCGTCACGTAGACCTACCAAATTGGAAGCAAATGCATTAAATAAATTGATATTGCTTACTCTTGTGGTGATATTATCGTTATCACTATTCAATATTAATTGAATACTATCCTTTGCTAAATAAGCATTATAGGTTAACCGATTAAAATCATCTAAGTACATTTGCAAACTTGTATCGATTGTACTTAGAATCTGATTTTGATCCTTATAATAATTCTCTTTAATATTATCAACAAGTTTGGAATAGGAAAGAATACTTATAATAGCTATGGGCAATAGAATAATAAAAATAAAGGATATAATTAATTTATTCAAAATGCTTCTATTAATGATATGTATTAATTTTTTAATGAAGTTCATAGAGACCCCTACCTTTAACTACGTTTTATTCAAAAGCGGTTTCAGCTTAATTATAAACATCTACTATATACTTGTCAAAAATAGATTGGAAAAATGACTTATCCACAAGTTATTCAGAAGCTGTGGAAACATTTGTTCGCTTCTTACTTTACTCTCATATTTTATCCACATATGTTCGTATTTATGTTGATAAAAAGCTTTGACTAAGTAGGCGTGTTTTATGTGGATAGGATTTGCTGAGATGATTATGTTCAGACCTTAGAGATGGGTTACTAAAATTACTTATTGGACTAAAAAAACATCTACATGAATGTAGATGTTTAATGAACTGGGTAGGCAGGATTCGAACCTGCGGATGCAGGAGTCAAAGTCCTGTGCCTTACCGCTTGGCGACTACCCATTAGATTTTTAGCATTTAGCGATCCTTACTTTTTATGCTAGGTGATAATCACGTCGCTTTAAAAAGTTAGTAGCGCTTATTGATAAATATCGTAATTAGATTTTTAGTATTTACTACTTAAGAGCGCGAGACGGGATTCGAACCCGCGACCCTCGCCTTGGCAAGGCGATGCTCTACCACTGAGCCACTCACGCTTAGAATGCAGTTGGAGGGACTCGAACCCTCAAGTCCAAAAAGGACACTAGATCCTTAGTCTAGCGCGTATGCCAATTCCGCCACAACTGCGTAGACTAGGCAAATACAAAACTATTTTACTATATGTCTCATATTTTGTTAATGAATCACCCGGGGCTCGAACCCGGGACACCTGGATTAAAAGTCCAGTGCTCTACCAACTGAGCTAGTGATCCATTTAAAGGGTGAGTAATGGGATTCGAACCCACGGCCTCCAGAGCCACAATCTGGCGCTCTAACCAACTGAGCTATACCCACCACAATGTTAAATTTTAAAATGGCGTGCCTGCAGGGATTCGAACCCCGGACACGTGGCTTAGAAGGCCACTGCTCTATCCTGCTGAGCTACAGGCACACATTTATTACTGATTATTATTAATCAGAATCGGGGTGACAGGATTCGAACCTGCGACCTCTTGAACCCAAATCAAGCGCTCTAGCCAAGCTGAGCCACACCCCGATAAATTCAGCAGTCACCTACTCTCCCAGGCAGTCACCCACCAAGTACCATCGGCCGTCTATGTCTTAACCATCGTGTTCGGTATGGGAACGGGTGTGTCCCATAGACGTATCGCCACTGAAAATTATCACTTAATTATATTAAGTTTGAATGACCCGTAGGGGAATCGAACCCCTGTTACCGCCGTGAAAGGGCGGTGTCTTAACCGCTTGACCAACGGGCCTTATAAACTTGTAACCAACTCCCCGAGCTGGACTCGAACCAGCAACCCTTCGGTTAACAGCCGAATGCTCTACCATTGAGCCATCGAGGATTATATTTGAGATTGTACTCTCAAAACTACACATTGAATCGACTTTTATATTCCAATAATAACTCTTACTAAATCTTTTTTAGGTGATTTTCACTACATTCCAAATCACTAGGTCAAGACCTCGACCTATTAGTACTGGTCAGCTGAACGTA
>NZ_PQDH01000014.1 GCF_002964605.1 Vallitalea okinawensis | reverse complement strand
GATTACCCCAACAAAAAGGTTGGGAGAAAGGAAGATAATCCAACCACCTCAAAAAGAGGATAATTGGATTATACGTGGGAAGATGAAACTTAAAAGTAAAATATCAATGACAATGGCTTTTATATTGATGCTTATTGCTTTGTTTATTGTCATATTAATATCTGCAACAGTAGGTTCTGCAGATCTGTCTACTATCGATAGTTTTAAAATCATGATGAGTGAAATACCTATCATAGGGGATCTGATCCATATGGATATTGAGTCCAAATATATAACCATTGTCATGAATATTCGTTTACCGAGAATATTATTAGCTACGATTGTAGGAACAGGATTAGCGGCAGTTGGATGTGTTTTTCAAGGTATATTTAAAAATCCTATGGCAGATCCATATGTTTTAGGTGTATCCTCTGGGGCTGCATTTGGTGCTACAATCGGATTAATATTCAGCTATTTAGGCTTAATTAATCATACAATAATCATCAACGCACTAGCATTTGGTGGTGCTTTAATTACCATGTTTGTGGTTTATAATATCGCAAGGATTGGCAGTAAAGTTCCTACAGTGACTTTATTGTTGGCGGGTATCGCTATGAGCTTTTTCTTACAGTCTTGCATATCTATTTTGATGATTTTCAATCGAGACCAAATTGAAGATATTGTCTACTGGACAATGGGGAGTGTAAGCACTGCGTCTTGGCAAGAAGTATTCATTTTGGCACCTATTATATTAGTTGGTGTTTTTGTTATTTATGCCTTCTCAAGAGAACTTAATACGATGTTGTTAGGTGAAGAGCATGCCAAAAACTTAGGGGTGGAAATTGAAAGTGTTAAGAAAATACTTTTAGGTATCTCTTCATTTTTGATAGCAGCAATTGTTTCTGTTAGTGGAATTATTGGATTTGTTGGCTTAATCGTACCCCACGCCATTCGCATGCTGGTAGGACCGAATCATAAAGTACTAATCCCCTTTTCTGTAGTGGCGGGAGGAATCTTCTTAGTTATATGTGACTCCTTAGCTAGAACCATAGCCAATCCTATGGAAATACCGGTAGGTGCTGTTACAGCCGTATTTGGTGCACCTTATTTTCTATATTTACTCTATCGTAAGAAGCGTGCCTAATTGTTGTGTATTAACCCTATATGATTCTATAAAGAAGGTGATATCATGAAACAACCTATAAAAGTTAATCAACTCAGTTTTAGTTATAACGGACACAATATTTTAGAAGATTTGATTCTCGATATTAATCAGAATCGATTTTATAGCGTTATTGGACCCAATGGTACAGGAAAGAGTACTCTTCTAAAATTAATTACCAATATCCTTACCGCAAGGAATAACGAAGTTTTTATAGATGAACATGATGTAACACGTACATCTGCTAAATGGTTGGCTAAGAAAATTGCCTTTGTACCACAAAATACTTATATTGATTTTGATTTTTCTGTAGAAGAAGTTGTAGCCATGGGAAGAACACCTTATCTTAAAAGATTCCAAAGTGAAAGTAATCAAGATAAGAAATATGTCAAAGAAGCCCTACAACTAACAGACACTTATCATCTAAGACATAAAAAGATCAATGCAATAAGTGGTGGGGAACGGCAGCGAGTTGTCATAGCCAAGGCCATAGCTCAGCAAACAGAAATACTTTTACTGGATGAACCTGTATCCCATTTAGATATCCATCATCAAGTAAAAATACTCAATGTTATTAAGAGATTGCAGAAAGAAAAGCAAATGACCATTATTGCAGTGCTACATGATCTTAATCTAGCAGCAAGCTATAGTGACTATATGTTCTTATTACATCAGGGTAATATATTTGTGTCTGGAACGCCTGAGCACGTCATTACAGCTAAGCATATTAAAGAGGTTTACGACATGGATGTTGTTATGATGAAAAACCCTATTAATGAAAAGCCTTTTATTATTCCCCATGATGTCAACTAAAACTACTTAACAAATAGAAAAGAAAGATGAATTCACGAGCCTTAAAAGCTTAAAATAATAATTGAAAAAAGTTGTAGAATCAACGTAGAACGCCCCGTTCCTGTTAACTTTTTGTAAACAGTGGTGTAATAATAATTTAATAATAATTAATGGTTTATTATCTGTATAATTTTAGCAATATGGTGTATACTCTTAGTATGATACTGGAAGGTGTCGTGCCGCCGAATGATGACTTTAAGTCATTAGCACGTGAAGCTATTGTCATGTAATTAAGATAAGCTTTAAAATTGGGACGAAGAAAGCACAGATAATAACGAAGAAGACGCTTATCATAAGCGAAAAAGATAAACTGTGTGGAGCTTGACTATAGGGGGAATTGGACATGATCAAGGTACACAGATTACAAGAGGTTTTGAGCATATATAAATCTATTGTATTAAAGAAAATTGATCTTGAGAGTTACGATGACTTTATGATCAAAGTTATCGATGAATATATAGAGTATTATAATGATGAAGATAAAATGGAACTAAATGAACATCATATGGCTTTTGCTGTACCTGCAATAGCTATTTATTCGGTTCTGGTCAATCACTATCAACTATCAAAGGAAGATGCAATTGAGCTCATTTATCAACTTACATATAGAGCTACAGAGAAGATATTTGATGATTTAAGTTTTGTACAGATGGCATATTATTTAATTTGCAATAAACCCTTTTTAAAGCAACTAATGCTACGTTCTTTATCGGAATTCAATCCTATAGATATAGAGGATAGTCTTGTAGAACATGAACTCAATCATATATTAGATAAAGATCTTGATGAGAGTACTATGGTAGATTATTTTATTAATAAAGGAAAACCCGAATTAAAAGAACTCGCAGCTCGTATAGAAATGATTATCGAAGAATTCGTTGACACACATTTCTCTAAGCATCAAAAGAAATTTACAATTGAAGATTTTTATTAAAATAGAAACAATGTGGTAAATCTAGGCGATTATTCCGCATTGTTTTACTATTTCTATATTTTTACAATTCCTTGCATTAAACTGATTTTTATGGTATTATAATATTACAATGTATCATTTTATCTTTGTCTAAAGAAATTAATCTATTGTTTACCTGCCTAAATTCTCATTTTAATCGAAGAGAAGTTATTTAAATATAGGTATAAACATTGTCTATGCATATAGTCGACTAATTTCTACATTAAATTATATATGCTTCATTTTTGTGTGTTTTTTTAATGAGTTAACCATCCTTAGCCTCTTTGTCATTAATTTGGTGGCACGGCTGTCTTTATATGAACGAGAACATACTGATTTAGTATTCATTGAATTCGATAAATTGAAGTTTTATTTTCTTTTAAAGTAATATATTTCTGCTTATAATTTTACTTAATATTACAACTAATACAAAATAAAGATATCAGCATGTATGCTGTATTTTTTTGACGAGAAAATTCATGATACATGAAAGAGTTAATAAATTACTTAGGAGGTATGATATATGAGTAACAGAGACGTATCAATTCATAGGGCGGAAGAATTAAAATCAAGAATTCAAGATTATTTGGATTATGAACAAAGCATTCCTACAGGCTTTAGAAATAAAGACATGATCAAAGATAATAAAAAGAAATTACTGCAACTCCTAGGTGGTACAGAAGAAGACTGGAATGATTGGAGATGGCAATTAAAAAATCGAATTTCTGATGTGGACCAATTAGCTAAAGTTATTAATTTAACCGATGAAGAAAAAGAAAATATCCGATTAATAAGTGAAAAATACAGATGGGCTATTTCGCCCTATTATGTAAGCATTATGGAACCGCATAATCCAGATTGTGCTGTTAGAAAACAATCGGTTCCATCAATTGTGGAAATGGTTGAAGGCGGAGAAGCTGATCCAATGGGAGAAGAATTTACGTCACCTGTGGAGAATATTACTAGAAGATATCCTGATCGTTTAATTATAAAAGTAACCAATCAATGTGCTATGTATTGTCGACATTGTCAAAGAAGGAGATCAATTGGTCAACAAGATTTAGCTACTTCTAAGGAGGAGTTACAGGCATGTGTGGATTATGTTAGAGATAATCCAGAAGTACGTGATGTGCTGCTTACTGGAGGAGACGCCTTGATGATTAAAGATGACATTTTATTCTGGTTACTTAGAGAATTACGTCAGATACCACATTTAGAAATCATTAGAATCGGGACACGTACACCTGTTACGATGCCTCAAAGAATTACAAAAGAATTATGCGATGAGTTGAGTAAATACCACCCACTTTACTTAAATACGCACTTTAATTCACCATCTGAAATCACTGAAGAAGCGGCTCAAGCAACAGATCTATTAACTAGAGCAGGGATCCCTCTTGGTAATCAGGCGGTATTATTAAAGGGAATTAATAATCATCCTTATATTATGAAGAAGCTGAATCAGGAGTTACTAAGAATACGCGTGAAACCTTACTATATATTCCATCCGAAAGAAGTTATGGGTACTGGACACTTCAAAGTTAAAATTGAAGAAGGTCTAGAGATCATGGAAAACTTGAGAGGATTTACTTCAGGAATGGCTATACCTACCTATATTGTTAATGCTCCTAAAGGTAAAGGTAAAACTCCATTATTACCACAATATCTTTTAGACATAGAAGATGGAAGAGCTAAGCTTCGTAATTGGGAGAATGAAGTATTTTATTACCCCAACTAATAGATGATTTATAAATATTGAGCTAAACAATGTGAATGTTTTTTAGTTCAATATATATTCCTTAGTATATAAGGTGAATAGTTATGAGAAGTACCATGTTAATAGCTTAATATGACCTCATTCAGTATAAACTGTTTGAGGTCTTTTTATTTTATTGTTTTATCCCTATGTTTTTTTACATATACATTAATGATAGGGATTTGGGAGGTGAATGGATTGGCCGATAACCAAAAGGTGGATAATGAGTTAAATCTGGCACTAGATATCAATAAAAATGAATTATTAAAATCAACGAGTCTCTCGGTTGGCTATATAGAAGATGACGATGCTTGGGAGATTATTGTTAAATATAATGGTGATATTATAAGCCTTGCTGATAAGTATGGCGCTTTGGTTGAGGTACTTACAGACCAATATGCTATCATAACAATAAGTGAAGATTCTATTGTGGAGCTAGCTAACGAAAATCAAATAGAGTATATCGAGAAACCTAAAAATATGAAGATACAGATTGAAGAGGCGTTATACGATGCTTGTATCGAAAATGTACAAAACTTTCCACAATATAATTTAAAGGGCGATGGCGTTTTGATTGGTATTATAGATAGCGGTATAGACTATGCTCATCCAGACTTCCGCAATGAAGATGGGACCACACGAATAGCGTATCTATGGGATCAAACCATTGAAGGAAACCCTCCAGAAGGTTTTGTATTTGGATCAGAATATACAAGGGATCAGATTAATGAGGCTTTGCAACAAGAAAATAGGCAAGCGATGATGGAAATTGTTCCAAGTAGAGATATTATTGGACACGGAACTGGAGTAGCTGGGGTAGCGGGAGGTAATGGTAGAGCAAGCGATGGGAAATACATAGGAGCTGCACCTAATGCAGATTTTATTATTGTTAAATTAGGTTTAAAAGGAGCGGAATCCTTCTCAAAAAATTCTGAGATAATGCGTGCAGTGAAGTATGTGGTGGAAAAAGCTGAAGAGTTAAATAAGCCAGTAGCCATTAATATAAGTTATGGAAATAATAATGGATCCCATGATGGTACATCTATATTCGAAAACTATATAGATGATTGGGCAAATAGATGGAAGAATGTTATCGTTGTTGGTTCTGGCAATGAAGGTATAAGTGGTAAGCATACCAGTGGCTTTTTACAAGACGATGAAATTAAAGATATAGAAGTCTTTGTTCAGGCCAATGAGCGAGATTTAAGTATTCAGATATGGAAAGAGTATGAAGATGATATTGAAGTAGAGCTTATATCACCAAGTGGTCAATCAACTGGATTTTTAAAACAATTATTAGGAACTCAGAAGTTTCGACTGGACTTTACAGATATACTACTTTACTATGGAGAACCATCCCCATTCAGTAAGGCTCAACAGATATACATGGAGATGGTACCTGTTGGAGATGCCCTTACAGCAGGTAAATGGACTATTCGCTTAAAGGCAAACGATGTTGTTACAGGGCGTTATGATTTATGGCTGCCCATAAGTTATGAAACCAGTGCAGAAACAACATTTGCTAAACCAACCACAGATACCACTTTAACAATTCCTTCTACTGCTAACAAGGTGATTAGTGTTGGAGCATATAACTCAGATATTAATAGTATTGCTCCTTTTTCAGGTAGAGGCTATACGCGTACAGATAATATGGTTAAGCCAGATTTAGTAGCACCTGGTGTTAATATAATGACCACAAAATCAGGGGGAGGCTATGATAGCGTTAGCGGAACATCTTTTGCAGCGCCTTTCGTGACAGGGAGCGCAGCATTAATGATGCAATATGGGATAGTCAATGGAAATGATCCCTTTCTTTATGGGGAGAAAGTGAAATCCTATCTCATTAGTGGAGCTAGACGCGATAAAGTTAACCTAGATTATCCAAATAATACATGGGGGTATGGTACATTGTGTCTTCAAAATAGTATTGATGTCATTAATAGGTTCTTTTATCGGCAAGCCCTCAGTGATTCGGTAAGAGAGCTTAATTGTCAGGAAGTCATTAAATCAGATAATTATGCAGATATAATTCGCATTTATTATGCTGCAACATTACAATCAGATGCAGAACTTTTTGGAGCAGATTGCTACCAGGTATTGAATCCCACCCATGTAGCTTTACATATACCTATTGATGATCAATCTTGTGATGAAGTATATAAGAATATACCCCATGTAGAAGTACCGGATGTCTATGGCTTAGCTAGTAGGAGTCTTGAGGCTGCAGGGGTATCACCCATATTCAAAATGCCTGGTCTTCAATTAACAGGAAGAGATGTCCTTATTGGAATTATTGATACAGGGATAGATTATACCCATCCAGCATTTATATACGAAGATAATACAACCAAGATCCACTCTATATGGGATCAAACAGGTGATGGTCCTGCACCTCAGGGATATAATTATGGAACAGAGTATACTGAGGAACAGATCAATGAAGCTTTAGCATCCGATGACCCATTATCTATTGTGCCTGAAAAAGATGAGATTGGTCACGGTACATTCTTAGCAGGTATAGCTGCTGGAAGAGAAGATCCACAAGAAAACTTTAGCGGAGCAGCACCTGACTCGACCCTTGTGATTGTTAAACTCAAAGAAGCTAAGAAGTGTGTAAGAGATTATTATCTCATCGAGGAGAACGTACCTGCTTATCAGAGTAATGATATTCTTGTAGCCATTAGATATCTTGCTAGGAAGAGTTCAGAATTGAATATGCCACTGGTGATTCTATTCGCTGGCGAAACGAATATGGGGCCTCATGATGGTAATTCTATTGTTGAGAGATATTTTGATTCCATTGTTAAATTCAATGGCGTAGTCAATGTTGTTCCATCGGGAAATGAAGCTGACGCAGGGCACCATTTTCGTGGTGAATTCCTCATGACAGAACAACAACAAATTGATATGCAGTTAAATGTAGACGATAATGAAAGAGGTTTCTTTATAAACATATGGAATTATGCACCTGATAAATTATCCATTGCCCTTACCTCACCAACAGGAACTTATACAGATAAAATTCCTTTTGCAACCGGTAAAAAACAGGAGATAACGTTAACCCTTGAAAAGACGGATATATTAGTAGAGTATCAAATTGCAGAAGTGAGATCCGGGGATCAAGCAACCTTCATTCGCTTAAAAAATCCTACACCAGGTGTATGGACCATAACTGTGTTTGGAGATAACATTATTAATGGTACCTTTGATGCGTATTTACCTCAGAAGGGTTTTATCAGAGAAGAAACGAAGTTCTTAAAGCCTGATCCATATGTTACTTGTACTGATCCAGGAACAACAAGCAACATCATCACAGTGGGGGGATATAATGATGTTTCAAGAAGTCTATATTTTGCATCTGGTAGAGGATTAACCAGAAGTAATAATATTAAACCGGATTTAGTAGCACCTGCTGTAAGTGTAACTGGAACAACACCGGATGGGGGATACAGTACTATGACTGGTACCAGCGTTGCTTCTGCCATAACTGCAGGAGCCAGTGCTTTACTTCTACAGTGGGGAATTGTGGAAGGTAATGATGAGACAATAGATACACTTGGAGCTAGAAACTACTTGATTCGAGGAGCAAGAAGAAGGGATACCTTAAAATATCCTAACCGCGAATGGGGATATGGAGAATTAGATTTATTAAATACTTTTAAAGAGATACAAAGTTAAGGCTGACGCTAGTCAGCCTTTTACTATTCTTATAGATATGAGTTGCCATCTAGTGGGATAACCACTTGAAGCGGTGGATCCATATTGATTAAACCGATAGCATATACGGAATAGAATCGATTACCCTTAAAATTAATATTAGGAACAATAAGTACGGCTTTATCGCTATCAGCTGCTGTAACTTCAAAAGTATATTTACCTGGATCAATATCAACATAATCCGTTACAGTCTTGTAGGAGACATCTTCAAACACAACAGGTCCATCAGCTACACGTACATCAACAGCAGGTGCGTTTGGAGATAAATGACCGAATCGGACGGCCACTTTACCTTTAGGAATAGGTATTCTTGGATCTTCAATGGCAACCAATGATGGATCAGAAGGCATTCCAATAATGGCCATTGTGTAGATGAGATTATCAGGAATAGCAATATCGCTTTTTAAGATCAATTGATTTGTTCCTGCTTTATTAATCTCAACAGTATAATCACCTGGCTTAACAGGGATGTAGGGGGTAAACTTTGAATAGGTTAAACCTTCTACTACTAAATCTTCATTTAAGTAGATATCTACATTCGGTGCATTAGGTGCAGCATGAAAAAAACGAATATTTGTCATTTCTTAACCTCCTTATTGTAGTTCAGCTAGCCGTGTAACAGCCACAAATATGTCAGAAATTCTATACCATGTAGGATAGTCAACGATTCCGTTAGGAGGTAAACCAAAAATGGACTGAAATTTCTTAACTGCTTCTACAGTTTCTGGACCGAAAACACCATCGACTCTGATTTTTTGTATAGCAGGATAATTGTTAGATACAGCGTTAAGTTGTTCTTGGATGGTTCTTACATTACTGCCTTGAGAACCTTGCTGTAAATTACTCCCTGGCCATGAAGCAGGAATACCAGATACTTCTTCAGCGGTTTCTATATAAATATCATCACCATAAGCACTACGTAAAATTTCAATTGACGAAAATCCTTGATCACCTTGGTATTTACTACCCCATTGGGTCATCCTTATGGTGATAGGGGTGAATTATTGTGAATAATTCTAGCATTTATGCAAATGGACAACCACTATCATCATATACATGTACTGAGGTGATTTGATGTTGGAAGTCAATAGTGAAATACTAATTAAAGGTAATGAAGTAATATCCTTAGACGAATGTAATGATGAGGAAGCTTTCAATATAGCACTTAAACTAGGTTGCCAGATGCTTAATACACTACAGCTTAAGGTGAAGGGAATTAAAACAGAGAATGAGATGAAAGCGGTGGGTTAAAGATGTATAAGGGAGCAGCTTATATAAGAGTAAGTACTACTGAACAAATAGAGTTTTCTCCTGAAGCACAAAAGAAAGCTATTCTTGCTTATACTGAAAAGAATAATATTACCATTGATCCTGAACATTTTTTTACTGATGAAGGATTCTCAGGACGCAAAGCAGAAAAAAGACCTGCTTTTATGAGAATGATTAAAATAGCCAAAACTAAACCTAAGCCCTTTGATTTGATTATCGTCCATCGTTTTGATCGATTTGCACGAAATAGAGAGGATAGTGTTGTTTATAAATCATTACTCAAAAAAGAGCAGGGAATTAGGGTCATAAGTGTAACAGAACAGTTAGAGGATGATAAGTTCTCTATCATTCTGGAATCGATGCTAGAAGCGATGGCAGAGTATTATTCACTTAATCTTGCGGATGAAGTTAAGAAGGGTATGACAGAAAAAGCTAGAAGAGGTGGATTCCAGGCCAAGCCTCCCTTAGGCTATGATATTTTTGAAAAAGGGAAGCCACCTATGGTTGTAGAAGAAGAAGCTCCTATTATTAAGTATATTTTTGATAAATTTGCTAATGAGGGTTCAGTCCCCAGCATTATAGCTCAACAGCTAAATGATATGGGATATAGGACAAGAAATCAGAATAGATTTGAAACGAGAGGGATTGTCTATATTCTAAATAACCCTATTTATTGTGGGTATACACGTTGGAATTATAGAAAGAAGAATAAGGTAAATGACCCAGCGGAGTGGATAATTAATCAGGGAGAACATGAGTTAATAGTTACTAAAGAACTTTGGGATCAAGCTCAAGTCATATTAGCCAATTCAAGAAATGTAGACAGCAAGAAAGCTAGACCTAGTAGCGAGTACAAACATTGGTTATCTGGAGTGATGAAGTGTTCATACTGTAATGGTGCTATGACCTATGCACAAACCCATGGCTATGAATATTTTAGATGTAATAAAAAGATGAAAGGTTCTTGTAACCACAGTAATTATATTAGAGTAAACATTTTAGAAGAAGCTATACTTGGTAAATTACAAAAAGATATGCACAATGTTGAATATTTTGTGGATAACATGGATGCTGATGAAGATGATTTCGAACTAAAGATGTTACATAAGCAACTTGAGCAATTAGATAGAAAACTTCATCGTATAAAAGAGGCGTATATAGCAGAAATTGATAGCTTAGAAGAATATAAGTGTAATAAAGATAAGCTTCTTAGAGAAGAAACCCAAATTAACAATCAAATAGCTTTAGTAGAAAATCAATTGATAAACCAAAAGAAGGAAAGTTTTAAAACCTATATGATATCAACTTATCAATATCTAAAGGATGAATCTCGACCTATAGCTGAACGTAATAAGGTCTTAAAAGCCATCGTTAAGTATATTAAAGTTGACCAACCTAATGAAAAGCTAACTATTCGGTATTATTTAAGGGAAGAGGCTATCGAAAACAGATAATCTACCTACTGATAATGATGCTCTGTAGTATAAAACAACAACATATAAAGATTCCATAGAGTGAGAAGATTGCTAGATATTTTAAATCGCGTTCTACATATAGAGGATTAGTAAAAAATAAATATAGTATAAAACTCAGTAATGAAAAAATAAAAATTAATGAAATTAAAGACAGTTAAATCACCTACTCCTATATTGACTATAGTCCATTATACTAATAATAATAACAATAATCAATTAGTTAAATAAAATTTTAAGGGGAAAATGTTCGCACTTAAGTAGATTGTGAATAGAAGCTCTCAAAAGTGTGAACATTGTCACCTATAAGGGCAGTTCATATTAATGGCTAGTTGATGTTAGTTTTAGCCCTAAAATACCTATAAGTATTAACATTAAAAATAGAACACGTAATAAGCTAAAAGGTTCCTTAAAGAGAATAATACCAACAATAATAGAACCAAGAGCACCTATTCCAGTCCATATAGCATATGCTGTTCCTATGGGTAAAGTCTTAGTAGCAATGGACAAAAAGTAAAAACTGATGATCATACCAATTACCGTAATGATTGAGGGGTATAATCGGGTAAATCCATTAGAATATTTTAGTCCCGCAGCCCATACTACTTCAAATACACCTGCAATAATTAAATAAAACCATGACATAGAAATTCCTCCTTTAGATACATATGGAATAAAAAAAGTTCTTAAGTACTTTACAACATTAAAATAAGCCCGAGAAGATATTGTAAAATATCCTCCCGGGCTTTTATCCCTCCGTGTACACAGTTATCTGTGCGTTTTCTCTCGGACCAGACCAATTTAAAAACTGCGGAACCCTAGAAAACAATATAACTGTTATATTATTAATCAAAAAAGTTTAAATGTCAATATAAAAATTTTACAAGCTCTTTTCCTTAATTAATTCCAATAGAGTGTCTACATGAGAAAATTATACCGTAATATAATTTAATGTGGAATATGTAATAAAAGACCTTATATTTTAAATAAGGTCCACCGTGTAGTATCTTTTTCAAATTTAATAAGGCAATCTCTAGTATTACCGTCAATATCTAATTGACAGAAAAACCTGAGCATAATGTTGCCGGCTAATTTTTCTTTTTCAGTTCTTGTTATTTTCAAGACATCATAGGTATGTTTTTTCTTATCTTTGCCAAGTACACGGATCATTAATGGTTGAATACCTCCGTCACAATTAGTAAAAGCAATCATTTCAATAGGTTTATTAATTACTTTCATAAGACCACCTCAATATCATTATAGCAAACATACATTCGTGTGTAAATGGAATATCCTAACTATAGTTAAATTTATATTTTACATGTTTTTTTAGTTGAGACTAATCCCTTATAAGTATTGAGCAAGGAGAGAGGTTTCGCCTCATTAAATAATAGCCAGCGTATGGTATCTCCTGACCATATCAATAATGGTGAAAGCAAAAACCATAAGGTAGCATAATTTAAACAGATTTGACCATTCAAATGAAATTTGAACTGACTATAATCCCAAACCTTCAGCTTTAACCATACATTGACGATGAGTCCTGTTACATATTCAGCTAAGAGTATAATAGCTGTTATTAAACATGATTGCTTAAGAATACTCATTTTAGGTTTCTTTTCATTAACTAAATCCCCTAACATAATGCATGTACCACCGCATAAAAACATGGACCAGTGACTTTTACCATGATGTAGAATTTCAAGGAGAATGTATGCGATTCCACCAAATATAAAAACTATAATTCTTCGGGATAAATGTTTCAATTTTAATCACCTATCTATTAATTAAGTTATTTTATACTATAAGTCTTACAGTTTTATAAGTTTTTATACACAATAGAACTAAGTACATATTTGATTTATCCTTTCAACCCCTATTACCATATGGTCATCCAACCTGGACATTGAACTTGTTTGCCGTCACAGTATTGTGTAAGTAATGGTTGTTTAATACCCGGTTTAGTAATATAGTTGGTAAAAATAGTATTTACAATTTGAGAAATATTTTGAAAACTATTCCTGTTATGAATATACTTATGGTCATAAGCTGTTGAAGAAGTAATCATAAAATCAAAGCCTTTATTACGATACCATTCTGTATAAACTCTGTTTAATGTGAAAGAAAGAATGGCGAGTATGTTGGCAGTTATAGTGGCTTCTGGCCATGTTGCGTAGATTTCACTAGAAGCAACATTGATGATATAGTCCTGGAATGAAACAAAGTAGTTTGGAGCTCCAGGATCAAAGGGATCACCATCATGGACTACCATGTATTCTGGAACCACAACCGTATCAAGAACAATAAAACCTGCTGGTCCCTCTGGTAACTCTTTTACGGAATCCTCGGGAATTTTAGGCGGATATTCTTCATAAAGTGTATGAGGCTCAATAAAATATACACTCTCCTGGCGATAGCGACGTCTTCGCCTCATAAGAGATTGTGCAGCAGTAGTTTCTGTACTTCTTAATTGTGCAGCTTGAACAGCTTTTGTATCTGCTAGAAGTTGAGAGCCTTCTATGACCGTAGGCTCATAGCCTTCTTTTGTGACTTCAATAGTATATTCAGAGTAAGGTTTCTCTTCATTTTCTATATCTAAAGAAAGCTCTTTTGAAGGTGTTTCAAGTTCAATCGTAATCGTTTGACCGGAATCATCTGTTGTTAGGGTTTCAATGGTCTGGGCATCGACGGCGGTCTTCTTAACGGCTACTGTCGCATTTTCAATAGGTTTAAAGGCAGCCGATTCACGAACATCAACTTGGAATTGACCTAGGCTTTGGCGTGACATAGATGCAGGGTATCTTGTGAATTTATTCATATACTTCCCACCTTTTAAAAAGTCAGTATTATTATATGATGGGAAAAGTTAAATAGTACCTTGAACAAAAAAATACCTCCTACTTAAGAGTAAGCAGAAGGTATATAATATATAGAGTTTAATATTCTAGCATGATATATTTAACAGAGGCAAATTCTCCATATGATAGAGATTCCAATGAAGAACTATCATAATATACTGACTGAAGAGTATCTTCAAAGTCCATATCACTTATGTTAGAAGATAATTTCATGAAAACCAACTCTTCTTTATTTTTGATAGCAGATGTTAACCTTGCTTTAAGAGAATGAGTATCAGTTATAACTAAATTATTGATAAAATAATAGTCAAAGTTATTATCTAGACTTTGATATGTCATTAGCTGACTATCGAGAGCAAAATCATCACCAAGGGTATATTCTAAAGCTATATCTGCATCTGGTGAGTTAAATACAGGATAAGGGAAAGGTGAATCATCATTATTTGTTGTATCAACATGGTAATAAGTTTCTCCTCCCATTTTAACTAAATTCCAAGCATGAGGAACTCCAGTCATATCCCCGCGAGCCACAACACAATCTAACTCTGCTTCAGTACAAAGGAGTTTATAAGCTTCAGCATAACTTTGGCAAACGCCAACACCATTAATTAAAACACCGTAAGGGTTAAATGAATCTTCATGGCCTTTAGGCATCTCTTGGAAGTTATTCTGTTCAGCTATTTCAAGAGCTTCAAAATCATATACTGTATTAGCAGTTAACCAATCATGAAGAGCTTTTTCTTTTTCATAATCAGTCATACCAGGTTTAATGACATCTTTTACAACCTGTTTAACTTTATCCATGATTTCTTTTTGTTTCTTTTCAACGCCAGCTTTATCAGTTGTTTGATAGGTAATTAATAAGGAATCGGAAGCATAGTCATAACTCATAGATTCCTCACCAAGAATAAGTGGATATTGAGATATAACCATTAGAACTGTATCAGATAGTATCTCTGAATTTCCTGCTTCTGGGAACATACTTAAATTAATAACAGATTCCATGTTCATCATATGCTCAGCAATATATCCTTCTAATGTATTTCCTGCATTATTTGAAGGTTGCTCTTGTATAATATTAGTTTGTGATTCGGAATCAACATCTAAATTTGGTGGAGGGTTATCAGCTATTTCATCTTTAGCAGAAATAGCACCACCAGTATTAGCTGAACTTTTCTGATTTTTAGCCAATTCTTGTAACGTTTCTTTGCTTGGCATTTCACTGATATTACATTCCACTTCTAAAGGTGTGCCTTTAACTTTACCTTTTATAAAACCTGAACGGGTACCGTCATCAGTAAATAAGGTTACAGATGGTTCGATAATAGTCGCATTTGCATAATCCCAGATGATAGGATAGTTTTTAACAACAAAATAATCTTTCATACGTACTGTAGCTGTACTAGGTAGGTCATATATAGTAGAGACAGTAAAATAATCATCATCAATTGAATTAGGTATCTGATCAATTAACTGTTCTGCATCGATATAATTACTAACTCTTGACTCTACACC
Organism: Vallitalea okinawensis; assembly: GCF_002964605.1. Taxonomy (NCBI): domain Bacteria; kingdom Bacillati; phylum Bacillota; class Clostridia; order Lachnospirales; family Vallitaleaceae; genus Vallitalea; species Vallitalea okinawensis. The sequence continues at coordinate 63,309 of NZ_PQDH01000014.1, read as the reverse complement.
ATTGACAACAGCTGACACATAGAAACAACCTTCAAATCCTTCATTGGTTGAACCATTTAGAGGTGTGCCAGTAAAACTGTTAATAACAGTAAAATCTTTAAAGGAAGTTGCAGTAGTATTTGTATAATAGTCTAGTACTTTGGTACTGGAATAACTAGGTCCTTTATAGATTTTATATTCTTGAGCACCCTCAATCTTGTTCCAGTATAATTCTGCTTCACCATCACTTGTAAGTCTAAAATTCAAATCAGGTACTTGGATCTCCGATTTAACAGTAAACATCATCCTTAGTGGTGTCTCAAGTTCTACGAAGTTACTAGACTCCATATCTCTAGAAATAACCAAATAATATTTACTACTTCCTCCCCAGCTCCTTTGATCTTCAGGAATAGAGTCCCTAATAATATTAGGAGAGCTTAAATATGTAGGAGGCTTAACTACAACGGTACCTGTATCATAATCGGTCTCAATATCTATCCAAATTTCATTTGTACACTCTAAATCATCATATACTTTGACATATTTATAAATAGTACCGTCGCCATCAAAAAGATTAGAGTTGAACTTAAATACAAATTCTTCTGTAGGTGAGACATTATATTTAGGAGATAATTCGACATAACCGGTTGTTTGATTAGCAGCTAACTTGTTGGAAATTTCAAAGGCTCTTGATATAGTTGGATTTAATGAGAAATTTGCAAGTAAAGATAAGACTAAAACTAGTATAAATGAGTTTTTTATATAATTTTTCATCATGGAAATACCTCCAATTTTTTTAATCATAGCATTCAACTGGATAGTAAATTCATAAGTAGATATATAGTAAATTGATGTGATTTTCAAGTCGGATTAGAGTTAATTATTGAGTAAATATTTCCTATACCACTCCTAACTAATAGTTTGTTTATTATTAAAGTCAAGTAAATTAAATACTTGACTCTATTAAGCATATGTATCTGTATCATAGCGTTCTTTTAACTTTTTCTTTGCTCGGGACAAGCGTGATTTGACCGTCCCTAATCGTATATTCAGCTTTTCTGCAATTTCTTCATAGGATAATTGATTAAAGAAATAGAGAATGAGAACCTCTCTGAAATCAGGTTCTAGAGAGTTAATACATTCTTTTAAATGATCCTTAATGATCATATGATCGATATTATTAATTGGTTTGTTGGAAATTAAATATTCGAAATCCGTTAAATTGCTATAATAGTATACTTTATTTTTAGTAGATTTAAGTTTTTTCTTAGTTAAGTTACTGGCTATTGTGATTAGCCATGGCCTAACCGAGTCAGGATTATTAAGAGTATCGATTTTAGTATAGGCCTTTATAAAGGTTTCTTGTAGTATTTCTTCAGCAATATACTGATCTTTACTAATATAATAAGCTACCTTATAGATATCTTCACTGTATTTTTCATATAAATTTTTAAGTAAAAGTTTTTTGTCTTTTGGATCTGGTTTCATAATAGAAATCTCCTTTATGATTTCCGGTAAAGAGTTACGACCTCAATAATAAAGCTAACTCTTTTAATAACCTGTCATTATCTTCGGGGTTGAGGAAACAAAAACGTATAAAACGAGTATCTAGGAAAGGAAATGAGCTGGCATCCCGAATCATTAATCCCTTTTTAATTAAATTCTCAAAAATATGGCTAGAAGTTGTTGGTGTATCTAATAACTTCACAAGTATAAAGTTAGCATATGGCTGATATACTTTTACTTCTCTCCATGTCAGTAGCGTATTATATATTTTTTCTCTTTCATTGTTAATTATTTGACGAGTTCTTTGGATATAGTCTTCATCTTTTAACATGATTTCACCAGCAAGACTGGCAAGAGCATTGATTGTCCATGGATTTTTTTTCTCATTTATTTTACGTAATATATTTTCATTACCACAAACACAATAGCCTAGTCTTAAGCCAGGAGCTGAGAAAAATTTTGATACTCCTCTTAAGATAATAAGGTTAGTATAATAATCCGTAAAAGGAATTGCAGTAACTTGATGAATATCAGGTGTAAATTCTGCGTAAGTTTCATCAATTAATACATAAATACCTTGTTCTTTACAATGATCTAGTACCCTTCGTAACTCACCGTGTTTAACGACAGAGCTAGTAGGGTTGTTCGGATTACATAGAATTAATAAGTCCATATCATTTGTTAAATGTTGATTTAAATCTTCTATATCTATTTGGAAATTCATTTCTTCTTTAAGGCGGTAATAATATGTGTCACCACCACCAAGATAAATTTCCTTCTCATATTCAGAATAAGTTGGACCAACAATAAGCACTTTTTTAGGTTTAATAACATGGATACTTAGAGAAATGAGCTCTGTTGTTCCATTTCCGACCAATATATTTTCAAAAGGTGCATGGGTATACTGGCTAATGGTTTTTCTTAAAGATGTATATTGTCGATCTGGGTACGACGCAATCAAATCAATATTTTCACGTAGTTCATCCTTTAATTTAGGTGAAATACCAAGTGGATTAACGTTACCACTATAATTAATGATATTCTCTTTTGAAATATTATATTTTTTTTCAATTACTTCTAAATCGCTACCGTGAAAACAGCTGATACCTTTTTTCATTTAAATCACCTTTTAAAATATATAATTTGTGCTTATTATAGCAAAATACGCGGTCTTTTACTAGTCTTAATTGAAATTTAACGACTCCTTTGGTACATTGCATAGAAAGGAGAGCAATTGTTAGAATTTTTTTGTTTTTAATCATAGCAATTCTTAAATATATCTTAAATTAATTACCATCACTTCAATAGATGAAACAAGTAATAGGAATTGATAGTAGTATAATTACATGATATACTGTCAGTAATGAAATGTGGCTATTTAAGATGTAGCTATTGTGTATTTAGCAAAGATAGGAGAAAGGTTTAGTAGAATCTCTTAGATACATATAAAGGAATGAGCTTATGGGATGGATTAATAAAATTAAGAATTTATTCAGTAAAAATAGAGGATTTTCAGTAGATATAAATAATGAAGAGATCGATTTAGATTTGATCACCAATCACTTGGTGGAACTTATGGAAGAAGATCAACGTCTTAACAAAAAAGTTCAACAAAGAAGCAATGCAATTACAGATTTAAAAGGTCTGGAAAAGTTATCCGATGAAGAGGAAGAGCAATTTTCAAGAGCCATCAATTCAGTTAGAAATGCCAAAGTTGAAAAGGAACTAGTAAAGAAAGAACTGAATAAAATTCAATTAGAAAAAGTACCTGATGAATTTTATCATAATTTTGAAGATACTTTAAATGAATTGAAAAAAGCTGATGAAAAGCAACGATTAGCAAAATCAGATATGAATTATTTAGAAGGTGAAAAAGGTTATTTAGATTATCAAAAGGAAAAGTATGAAAAGCTATTAAGAGTAATGCGTTATATGGGTGTGACTATCAGCATACTTATAGGCGTAGCAATATTAGTTCTAGCTGTACTGTATACGACCTTTAGTGAGAGCTTAATCATCCCTGTAGTTGTCTTGTTTGCTATTACCTTATTCAGTATTGTTTGGATTTACATATGGAAACGTAATATTACCTATGAACTGAAGATGAATGTGAAAAAGCAAGAAAAAGCAATGGAATTGCTTAATAAAGCTAAGATAAAGTATGCTAGGCACACTAATTATCTGAACTATGCATACAATAAATATCATGTTGATAACTTAAATAAGTTAATTCGCCTTTGGGAAGACTTTAAGTTATTTAAATCAACCAATGTGCAATATCTGGAATTAAGAAAGTATGAAACATCTGTTCTAACAAATATAGAAACGATTTTTTTGAAATATAACATTATTGAAGATGAATATTTATTGAATGAATGCGATAAAATCATCAATAAACAAGAAAGAATTGTGTTCATAAAATCCCTGGAGGATTCTGTGAAAGAAAGTAATAAGCGTCTGAAGCAAAATAAAAATGAGCAAAGCAAGTATTGGCAAATAATATATCGCCTTAAGAATAGAGATCTTGCTATGGCGGATAAGATTGATAAAATCATTGAGGAAAAATTGATGTAAGTTAAATGACTTATTGGAGAAGTTATAGGGTTGACAAATGCTAGGTTGTTTTATATTATATTAAGTAATACGTAATTGCAAAATTGTTAAATACTTAGACGGAGAGGAGTACGTTTGTACCTGCTCAAAGAGAAGGGAATTCACCGGCTGAAAGATTCCCTGAGATTAGACAAACGGAAGGTAGCTCCTGAGTAATTTTATTGAACACTGGATTCGCCAGCAAAGTAGATGAAATCGTGTGACAGCGTTAATAGTCATGAAGAGTTTCTAGTCTTTTAGACTAGAAAAATTAAGGTGGTACCGCGGTCTTTTGTCGTCCTTATTAAGGATGATAAGAGGCCTTTTTATATTTATTTTAGGATATTTTTATTAAGTCATGACCAATACTTTAAAGGAGGGAAAGTTGTATGAAGGCAATGACTATTCGACCATTAAGTATAAGGGATGCCAAGGATGTATGGGAACTTAGAAGATGTCCCAAGGTATTAGAGAACACCATGACCATTCCAAGTGTTCGATTAGAAGATGTAGAAAAGAAACTTCAAAATATGGGACCTAACGCTCATATTTATGTAGCAGAGGTGGATAATAAGGTCGTCGGCATGGTCGGAATTCATGTTGGACAGGGACCAAAGCGACGACATACAGCTGACCTGGGTATTATGGTTCATGATGATCACCAGGGTCAAGGGATTGGTAAACAGCTTATGGAGGCTGCTTTAGATTTAGCCGATAACTGGTTAAATCTAAAACGTGTAGAGTTAGGTGTGTTTACAGATAATGAGATAGCAATTGCTATGTATAAAAAATATAATTTTGTTACTGAAGGAACGAAGAAGTGTGTTTATTTTAGCAATGGAGCATACAAGGATGAGTTCATCATGGCAAGATATAATATAAAGGAGGCACTTTAAATGAAACGAAACTTGGAAACAGTATACGATCCATCAAAAGTAGAAGATCGTCTGTACAAAAAATGGGAAGAAAAGGGCTACTTTCATGCAGAAGTAGACCATGATAAAGAACCTTATACAATTGTGATACCACCACCAAATATTACTGGTCAATTACACATGGGTCACGCATTGGACAATACTTTACAAGACATTCTTATCCGTTGGAAGAGAATGCAAGGGTATAATGCATTATGGCAACCAGGTACTGACCATGCGAGTATTGCAACGGAAGTAAAAATTCTTGAAGCGCTAGCTAAAGAAGGTATCACAAAGGATATGTTAACACGTGAAGACTTCTTAGAAAGAGCTTGGGAATGGAAAGAACAATATGGCGGTCGTATAGTAGAGCAGCTTAAAAAGTTAGGTAGCTCATGCGATTGGGAAAGAGAGCGTTTTACATTAGATGAAGGGTTATCAGAAGCTGTATTAGATGTATTTGTGCGTCTTTATGAGAAAGGACTTATCTATAAGGGGTCAAAGATCATTAACTGGTGTCCAACATGTGAAACGACTATCTCAGAAGCAGAGGTTGAGCATCAAGAAAAGGCAGGACATTTCTGGCACTTTAAATACCCAATTAAGGATAGTGATGGTTTTGTAGAAATAGCAACAACTCGTCCAGAAACCATGCTTGGTGATACAGCAGTAGCTGTTAACCCTGAAGATGAACGTTATACTGATTTAATTGGTAAGACAGTTATTCTACCACTTATTAATCGTGAGATTCCTGTTATAGCTGATAGCTATGTCGATAAAGAATTCGGTACAGGGGTTGTAAAGATTACACCTGCTCATGACCCTAACGATTTTGAAGTAGGGCAGCGTCATAACCTAGAAGAAATCTGTGTTATGAATGATGATGGTACAATGAATCATTTAGCAGGAAAATACAAAGATATGGTTCGTTACGAAGCCCGTAAGGCAATGGTAGCTGATATGGAGGAATTAGGTCTACTTGTTAAGATTGAAGACCATACACATAATGTAGGTACACATGATCGTTGTAAATGTGTGGTAGAACCAATGGTGAAGCAACAATGGTTCGTTAAGATGGAAGAGCTAGCGAAACCAGCTATCGACGCATATAAGAATGGAGACTTAAGCTTTGTTCCAGATCGTTTTGCTAAGACTTATTTACATTGGCTAGAAAATATCCGTGACTGGTGTATTTCACGTCAGCTCTGGTGGGGACACCGTATCCCAGCTTATTATTGTCAAGATTGTGGAGAGATGATTATTGCCAAATCTGCTCCAGAGGCATGTGCAAAGTGTAACAGCAATAATGTTGTTCAGGACCCAGACTGTTTAGATACTTGGTTTAGTTCAGCTTTATGGCCTTTCTCAACTTTAGGCTGGCCAAACCAAACAGAGGAGTTTAAATACTTCTATCCAACAAGCGTACTTGTTACAGGATACGATATTATTTTCTTCTGGGTAGTTAGAATGGTATTCTCAGGGTTAGAGCATACAGGTACACTCCCATTTAAAGATGTTTTCATGCATGGTATTGTTAGGGATTCACAAGGTCGTAAAATGAGTAAGAGCTTAGGTAATGGTATTGATCCATTAGAGGTTATTGACCAATACGGAGCCGATCCATTAAGATTAACCCTTGTTACAGGTAATGCTCCTGGTAACGATATGCGTTTCTATGATGAACGTGTAGAAGCTAGCCGTAACTTTGGAAATAAGATCTGGAATGCTTCAAGGTTTATATTAATGAACTTAGAGGAAGATATTCCAAAGGAGATGGACTTAAATAATTTAACAAAAGCTGATAAATGGATTCTATCAAAGCTTAATCTTTTAACAAAAGAAGTTACTGACAACATGGACAAATATGAACTAGGTATTGCAGTTCAAAAACTATATGACTTCTTCTGGGAAGAATTTTGTGACTGGTATATTGAAATGGTTAAACCTCGTCTTTATAATGAAGAAGATGAAACCAGAATGGCGGCATTATGGACACTTAAAACAGTATTAATCAATGCATTAAAATTATTGCATCCTTATATGCCATTTATTACAGAAGAGATCTTCTCATTTGTACAGGAGGAAGAGGAAACTATTATGTTGGCAAGTTGGCCAGTATACAAAGATGAGTGGAGCTTTACATCAGAAGAAGAAGAAATTGAACTTATGAAAGGTGCTATCAGATCTATTCGTAATATCAGAGCTGAAATGAATGTACCACCAAAGAAAAAGGCTAAGGTGTTTGTTGTATCTGATGAAGCTGCCATCCGTAATACCTTTGAAAAAGGTAAGGTATTCTTTGCTACATTAGCTTCAGCCAGTGAGGTTATTGTTCAACAAGGTAAAGAGGGTATTGATGATGATGCTGTATCTACTGTGATTCCAAAGGCTTCTATTTACATGCCATTTGCTGAATTAGTAGATATTGAAAAAGAAATTGATCGTTTAGCAAAAGAAAAAGATAAATTACAATCAGAAATTGATCGTGTAGAGAAGAAACTTGGCAATGAAGGATTCGTTGCTAAAGCTCCAGAGAAAGTTGTTCAAGCAGAAAAAGAGAAAAAGCTAAAATATGAAGCCATGTTAGCTCAAGTTGAAGAACGTTTAAGTAATTTGAAGAAGTAAGGCTATGTGGACTAGGAAAGTATAGAGAGTGTATTAGTACTCTTCTTTCCTAGTTCAATTTAGAGTTTAAGAAATTGGAGTTAAACATAATGGGTCAAGTGTATACTTTCTATATGGTAGTGACATTAGTTAATATCGAAAAAGTAAAATAAAAGTTGGTGATGTTATGAATTATCAAGAGCTGATTGATTATTTAAATCATATTCCAAGATTTACAGAGGTTAAAGAAGACTTATCTCTGATGGAGAATCTGATGAAAAGATTAGGCAATCCACAAGATCAATTAAGATGTATCCATGTGGCTGGTACAAATGGAAAAGGGTCTGTTTGCGCTATGACCACATCAATTCTATTAGAGGAAGGATATACCGTTGGCACATTCACATCGCCTCATCTCATTCATTTCAATGAGCGAATGAAGATTTGCAATGAAGCCATTACTGATGAAGAATTCTCCAGGATTGGAACAAAGGTTAAAGAAGCCATTGAAGAGATGATTGAAGCAGGTTTGCAACATCCCACTTTTTTTGAAGTAATAACAGCGTGTGCCTTCTATTATTTTGCATTAAAGAAAGTTGATTATGCAGTTATAGAAGTTGGGCTAGGGGGGCGTTTAGATGCCACTAATATTATAAAAGAACCAATAGTAACTGTTATTACACCTATTAGTTTAGATCATACAAGTATTTTAGGGGACAACCTTGAAGATATTACTGGTGAAAAAGCAGGTATTATCAAAAAAAATTGCCCAGTGGTCTTGTTTTCTGTAAAAGATTCGGTGTATAATAAAGTAAATGAAGTTTCTAAGGAAAAAAATGCTAGATTATTTGCCATAGATTCTTCTATTACCATGTCTATTCATGAAAAAAGTCTAAAAAGACAAATTTTTTCTATTCAAACACCGTATTATAGCTTTAGGAACATTCAAACAAGTCTTATAGGCGATTATCAAGTGATAAATTCCGCCACTGTACTTTTAATTATAGATGTCCTTAGACATAAAGAGATAAATATTAAGGACAGTTCAATTTATAGAGGATTTGAAAAAGTTGTATGGCCTGGTAGGATGGAAGTTGTTACCAGGGGTAATCGAATTTATATACTCGATGGAGCACATAATGTTGATGGCATGACGAATTTTATGGAATCCATATCCAATCAAACAAAACTCCCCCCAATATGTATAGTAGGCTTCAATAAAGACAAAGACTATCCATTATTATTAGATTTAATGATGAAGTCAAAGGTCTTTAAGAAAATAATATTTACACCTATTTGTTCACCGAGAACGTTATTACCTGAAGATTTATATGAACATTATAAAGAGAACATAGCCATTAAAAATAGTCTAAAAGAGGCTCATGAGGAAGCCTTAAATGATGGCAAAGAGGGGAACATCATTTGTTGTATCGGATCGTTATACTTAGTTGGAGAAATGAAAGATTATTTAGATAGGGAAGGAAGTGGCTAAGTGATTGATTTTCATAAAGAATTAAAGAAATTTAAACCGTGCCTTGAAGTTGAAAAAATCTCCGAAAAGGATATAAACTCTGATGAAATTCAGGATTTAGTTGACATTTTACGTATGATGAATAAAGAGCAGCAAGGTGGTCATTAATGATGAAGTGTCCGCTATGCGAAAAAGAATTAGTAAACGACTATTGTCCAGAGTGTCAGATCAATAGTGAGATTTTAAAGAAAATATATATTACTTCGAGGCGTTTATATAATAAAGCTTTAATGAAAGCGAATGAAAGAGATATAACAACAGCTATTCAGCTACTAAAAAGAAGTTTAGAATTTGATAAGAGATTTATTGATGCTAGAAATTTATTAGGCTTACTTTATTATAGAATAGGTGAAGTAGGAGAGGCTACTCGTCAATGGCAGATAAGTTTTCAATTCTTTCCTGATGAAAATGAAAATAGAGCTTATCAATACATGAAGAAGCTTTATGCCAGTAGTCATAAACGGAAGTATGAGCAGCTAAAGGCTACTTTAAGTATGTATAATAATGCTCTGAAGCATATTGAGCAAAAAAGCGAAGATTTAGCGATTATTAAACTTCGTAAGGCAGTTCATATCAATCCATCCTACATCGCTGCTAATAACTTACTTGCTTATTGCTATTTAAAGACCAAGCAACAGAATAAAGCATTGCAGTGTATCAACAATGTTTTAGCTCTTGACAGCCGTAACCCAATTGCTGTTTATTATAAAGAAGTCATTCAACCCGGTGATGAAGCTGAGGAAGAGATTACGACAGCTTATAATACTAAAAGTAATGTAGCTAATCAGTTTGAACAGTCTTCGGTCTTAAATCGAAGGAAAGAAAGAGGCATTGCTTCATTAAGCCAAATTGTAATCTTTATTCTTGGTATATTAATTGGTATATTGGCAATTATTTTCTTATTTACGCCAGAGCAAGTTAATAATTTAGAAGAAGAACTTTCTAGAGTTGAAGAGCAGTATCAGAGAAAGATTCAAGATAAAGATGAGACTATTGATAATTTAAATGAGCAAATCGACGCATTAGACCGTAATGTAGCAACTTTAAAAGAAGAATTAGGTACTTACGATCTTACAGAGGATCAGGTGAGTACGACAAATGCATTAATCGACGGTGCCATGTTATACATGGAAGAAAACATTGATGAAACTGCTGATTTATTATTAACAATTGATACAAGCTTATTAAGCGATGAGGGTAAATTACTGTATAATTATCTTAAAGATAAAACATTCACCGAAGCAGGTCAAAATGCATTTAATATTGGTGATGGACTATATCGTAATGGATCTTATGCAGATGCTATACCAGCCTATGAAAGATCTTTAATCTATTCTGATACAGCATGGTATGCTGAAGAAAGTTATTATCGAATTGCTAGGTGTTATAAAGAATTAGGGCAATTTGAAGAATCAAAAAAAGCCTTTGAGCTTTATTTTACTAAATATACTGCTAGTAATGGTGTATTTTATGAGTATGCTAAAAACCATTATGCGTCAATGGAATAATATGAAAAGTAACGTAGAAACCTCTTTTTTCCACTTTAATATAGGAGAAAAGAGGTTTTTTTAAAAAAAACTATTTACAAATACTGTATTTTATATAATAATATGTATATGGGTAAATATAAAGGTAAGTAAATTCTGGTATATTGCCAGTTTCCTAGACTATAAAAATAAAGGAGGAAGCAAATTGAGTATACAGTGCAAAATAGATCATAAAAATTTAGTAATTTATATTGACGGTGACATTGACCATCATGAAACTGAAATGATTCGAGATAGAATAGACGGGTATATTCGAAGTGGACAAGCCAAAAACCTGATTTTTGATTTTGCCAATGTGAGCTTCATGGATAGTTCAGGTATTGGATTACTGATGGGGCGTTATCGCAACATAAAAGATATAGGTGGGAAAGTCATGTTAAGTAATATTTCCCCACAATTAAACCGCGTATTAAAGATCTCAGGTGTATATAGCCTAATGGATCAATTTGAAAGCATTGAAGATGCAATTAAAGCCATATAAGGGGGAAGTATTATGACTGAAAAAAATAGTATGCAAATACAGTTTGATAGCAAATCACAAAATGTAAGCTTTGCTCGAGTAGCTGTAGCATCCTTTATATCACAACTGGATCCAACATTGCAGGAGTTATCAGATATTAAGACAGCTGTATCGGAAGCAGTGACCAATGCTATTATCCATGGGTACGATAATCAACCTGGTACCGTTCATATTGCATGTAGCATTGAAGATGATTTAATCAGTATCCTTATAGAAGACCAGGGTATTGGTATAGAGGATATTGATAAGGCCAAGGAACCACTATATACATCGAAGCCAGAGTTGGAAAGATCAGGTATGGGATTTACCTTCATGGATACCTTTATGGACAAGTTATTAGTTGATTCAGAGTTGGGTAAGGGCACCAAGATACATATGAAAAAAAGATTAAAACGTTAAAGTAGGTGGGGAAATGGATAGAACCATTGAATTAATCAGAGAAGCCCAACAAGGTAATATTGGTGCAAGAAATCAAATAGTAGAGGAGAATATTGGTTTAGTTTGGAGCATTGTGAAACGTTTTAGTGGACGAGGCTATGAATTAGATGATCTCTTTCAAATAGGAAGTATTGGCCTAATAAAGGCAGTAGATAAATTTGATTTTTCTTATAATGTAAAATTCTCAACTTATGCTGTTCCTATGATTATGGGTGAGATTAAAAGGTTCATTCGTGATGATGGGATGATCAAAGTAAGCCGGTCATTAAAAGAAATGGCCTCAAAGATTTTAAGAGAAAAAGAAAATCTTATAAAAGAGTTAGGAAGAGAGCCAACTTTAATGGAAATCTCCGATGCCGTTGGTTTTTCGAAAGAAGAGATCATTATGGCTTTGGAGTCAAATTCTGAAGTAGAATCTCTTTATACAACCATCCATCAAAGTGATGGTAATCCTATTTATTTAATTGATAAGCTTAATGTAGATAAAAATAATGAAGATCATATGATCGATGTGATATCCATTAAAAATTTTATAAATAAATTAGAACCAAAAGAGCAAAAGATAATTCAGCTACGGTATTACAACGATAAAACACAATCGGAAATTGCAGCAGAAATTGGAATTTCACAAGTTCAGGTTTCTCGGATTGAAAAAAAAATATTAACGAAAATGCGCGAGATGCTAGGATAATAGCATGTTTTAGCCATGAATAAATGCTTATTGTTGAGCATTTTTTCTTTTGTCCAAATACGTTAATTTACTCCAAGATTGCCTTGGAGTTTTTTTACTGGCATATAACTTAATGCCAAGGAAAAAATATTAATGAATAAAAAATAAGTGCATATAACAATAACTTATCAATTAAAACTCATAAAAAAATGTGCACTTACAAATATTATATATTGTTTTTCTACATCCAAATCCTAAGTCAGTATGTAATGTGTACCATGAATATTTAAAGGTAAAATGGTGACAGTATCTATTATCTTTAAGTTGGAGGAACTCACTACAAGTAGGATAAAGTTGAAACCATATTAAGAAAAGGTTTGATGATTATGAAAAAAAGAATTCTAGTTTTATTTATTATTTTAATAATTGGAGTAGGTAGTTTTAGTGTTTATTATTACCTATCAGAGAAAAATAATGAACCGACTCGAGGTACCTTTGTAATGGAAGAAAATTTAGATAATGGTGATGTGAATGAGCTCTATGATTTATATAAAAGCACAGAAGAAAGTTCATTTATATAATACGAACAAGGTGACGGTGGGGGATATTGGAGAATTATACGGTGATCCTGTTATTGTTAATAAATTAAAGACTCTAAAAGTTTGTTCAGTGAAACAGACCCAGAAGAAGCATAAATTCGTAATTAGTTTACTTGAGGTCATTAAAGTAATTGATACCAACACCAAAGGGATCACCGTTTCCAATATGGGTGAGAAGGATATCCTTATCGACTATGGACCGTCCAAACCCAAACCCAATAAACTATTCACCTTATTTAAGGTTAGTGTCATTTGTCTCACACTATTGTGTGGCTCAGCTATGGCGATTATGACTTTTCATACAGATGCTTCTGTGCCTAATGTGTTTTCTAATATTAATGAGATTTTTACTGGAGAATATGTAGAAAGACCCTTATGGATTATAATTCCTTATTCTATAGGTCTTTTAACAGGGGTTACCGTATTCTTTAATCACTTCTCGTCAAAAAAATTGACAGAAGACCCTACACCAATACAAGTCGAAATGGATAAATATGATTCTGAAATAAGTGATTGTCTGATCAAAATAATTAGTTCAGAACAGAGTAATGAGAGTGATGAAGAATGATATTAACAATATTAAAATATGCTGCGATGATTTTTATTGGGTTTAGTTCAGGAGTTGCAATTGCTGGTGGGGTTTTTGCATTTATCACTATCATTGGTATCATACCAAGACTAGTTCAAAAAACGGATACAAGAAAGTATATTGTACTCTATGAAAACTGTATTGTATTAGGCGGATTTTTAGCCACATTAACTTTTGTATTTGACGTTTATCTACCCCTTGGGATAGTAGCAGAACTTATATTTGGTGCATTTGCAGGAATATTTATTGGAGGATTAGCGGTTTGTTTAGCGGAGACCTTAGATGTCCTGCCTATCGTATCGAGAAGAGCAAAATTAAAGATAGGCTTGCAATACTTTATTTTAAGTATTTCATTAGGAAAAACTATTGGGTCTCTCATATATTTCTTATACCCAGGATTCATTCAATTTAAGTAGAGGAGGCATTTTAAAGTGGTTGGAAAAGATCAACAAAAAGCAAAAGATTATCAAACCCGAGTAGAACAAGTATCCCCTAAACATAATTCATGGGTCAATTGTTTCAGAGCTTTTTTAGTTGGAGGTACTATCTGCTGTATAGGGCAGTTTATAACAGATGGACTAATTAATTATGGTTTTGAGAAAGGTGAAGCGGCTACAATAACAAGTATAGTACTCGTATTTTTTGGGGCATTATTTACAGGGTTAGATATTTATGATAACATAGCTAAATTTGCTGGAGCTGGTACAGTTGTACCAATAACAGGATTTGCTAATTCTATTGTAGCTTCTGCTATTGAGTTTAAAAAGGAAGGCTACGTTTTTGGAGTAGGTTCAAAAATGTTTACTATCGCTGGACCTGTTATTGTATACGGTGTTATATCATCGGTAGCTGTAGGATTAATATACTTATTTATGATTTAACCCGAATTATTCATGATAAACCTTGAGGATATGTGTTGATCTTGGATTTATAAGTGTTCTTACAAGTTTAAGATTGCACCTGGAGGGTTCATCTTGAACTTGTAAGGATGCTTAGAGGGTCAAATGCTGTGCATAGCATTAATGAATTATTGTGAATAATTTGGGTTTAAGATAATTTAATTATCTACATCTAGAGTTAACTATATAAGGCGGTGTTAATATGGACCAATATATTGGGAAACAGAGTATCAAATTTACGAATCCTCCCTCTATTTTGGGAGCAGGTTCTATAGTAGGTCCTAAAGAAGGAAAAGGACCTTTAAGAGATTATTTTGATCAAGTACTTCAAGATGACCTTTGGGGTGAAGATACTTGGGAAAAAGCAGAAACGAAATTAGTTAAAGAGAGCATGAAACTGGCACTGAAACATGCTAATAAAACTATTGAAGATATACGTTATATATTTGCCGGTGATCTTCTTAATCAATTGGTGGCTACAACTTTTGCCATTAGGGAATTTAATACCCCTTTTTTTGGTTTATATGGGGCGTGTTCAACCATGGGCGAGTCGATTCAACTTGCCTCAATGGCTATCTCAGGTGGATTTGCTGATTATACATTGGCAGCAACCTCTAGTCATTTTTGTGGTGCAGAAAAGCAATTTCGTTTTCCTTTAGAGTATGGTAGTCAACGCCCGTTGACAGCGACATGGACAGTAACAGGGAGTGGGGCAGTAGTCTTAGGAAAACAGGGACAGGGACCTTTTGTAACAGCAATAACAACCGGCAAAATAGTGGATCTAGGAATAACAGATCCAATGAATATGGGAGCAGCAATGGCACCAGCTGCGGCAGATACTCTAGTCCAACATTTCAAGGACCTAGGAACTTCTCCAGACGACTATGATCTTATCATAACAGGGGATTTAGGTTCTATCGGGAATCAATTGATGAAAGAACTCGTAGAAAAAGAAGGGTACTATCTTCACCAAGGTTTCACAGACTGTGGCATAGAGATTTTTGATGCTAATACACAAGATACACATGCAGGTGGTAGTGGTTGTGGATGCTCTGCTGTTACATTGACTGGATATTTATTACAGGAGATGAAGAATGATAAGTATAAAAGTATACTGTTTATACCAACAGGAGCGCTATTAAGCACATTGAGTACACAGCAAGGTGAAAGTATACCTGGAATAGCTCATGCTGTTGTTATTCAAAAATATAAGGGGTGATGCTAATGATGTATATAAAGGCATTTGTTGTAGGTGGTATCATTTGTATTATTGGTCAACTTCTCATGGATAAAACAAAATTAATGCCAGGACGTATTATGGTCCTCTTTGTGAGTTCAGGTGCTATTCTGACACTCTTTGGGCTTTACGGTCCACTTGTTGATTTTGCTGGAGCTGGAGCTACAGTTCCTATTGTAGGTTTTGGTTATGCCTTAGGCAAGGGTGCTATGGAAGCTGTGCAATTAAGTGGTTTCATAGGTGCTTTTACTGGTGGTTTAAAAGCTACAGCAGGTGGTTTAACTGCAGCCATATTATTTGGATATTTAGCATCCATTATCTTTAATCCAAAAGCTAAAGAATAAAATATAAAGCCCCCTCAATCTTATCTGAAGGTTGAAGGGGCTTAATCTATTTAGTTGGATGGAAGATCAAAAAAATCATCTAATGAATCATTGTTGTTATTGTCATCAACTGGATTATCATTTGCATTGTTTTCATTAGTGTCATCATCATCATTACCAGGTGTAAAAATGGTATCATCGTCATCATCACCATTGAGTAGATCAAGTAGGTCAAACTCAGAATCTTCTTCTTCAGTTTCCATCCCCGGACCATGGACATTACAATATTCACCTTCCAGACTTGATGGGAATTCATACTGAACATCTACAATGCGGCTAAGTGTTTTTTCATCTAATTCATCATAGTTAAGACGCATATCTTCTGGTCTTTTAATATATATCCTGGTTTTAATGGATTCTTCAGGACAATAGCCTTCTCTTGCAAATAAATCCGAGTCTTCGCAGATTTGAGCATCAACGTGTACTTCGCAATACTCTGAAGGTGCTGCTCCGGCCACAAAATATTCCCAACGTGCTCGACTGCCTCTAGGATCTTGCTGGCAGAGTTCAGTAGCCAGTTTACCAGATTCAGTACATACAAAAGCTTGTGTGATACCAGGTGGTTGATCAAATTCCTTATAGGGCAATTCTTTATCGATATGGATGTCCTCCATAACGGATTGCCATAATTCAAGATGATAACTGTTGTCATCGATGGTCATTTCCCGATCAAAACCTGTCCAAACACCAGCTACGTAATAGGGAGTATAGGCTACAAGCCATAGATCTTTAGAATTTTGTGCAGTACCTGTCTTACCAGCAATGGGCATGGATCTTTCATCAAAGTCTGCTCTACTACCAGTACCATGATTGATCACATCTACCATCATATCCGTTAGTAAGAAAGCTGTGGTATCTTTGATGACAGTATGGGTCTCTGGTACATTTTGCAAAATTATGTTACCATTTTGATCAACTACCTTTGTATAGAGAATAGGTTCTGTATAAACACCACTATTGGCAATTGTACCATATGAAGCAGTAAGTTCTAAGTTTGTTACACCATTGGTTAAACCTCCAAGAGGTAATGAATACCCTTTATCTGCATCAACTAATGTTGTAAAGCCAAAGTTCTCTAAATAATCAAAGGCTGTAGGAATTCCAATATCATAAACAGTCTTAACTGCTAGGATATTCATGGATTGTGTAATACCCAAACGAACTGTTGATAAACCCCAATACCAGTCTGTGCGACCTGAATGAGCATACCAGTTATTCGGTGTATAGGGTTTTGGATAAGCTTCTTTAATTGTAAAAGGAACATCATCAATGACTGTAGCAGGTGTATACCCAGCAGTATCAAGAGCTGGTGCATAGGCTGCTAATGGCTTGAAAGTAGAGCCCGGTGAACGGGTTGTATCTGTAGCTCGGTTTAAGGTTCGATTACCTTTTTTCTCACCCCGTCCTCCAACTAAGGACTTAACTTCACCTGTTCTGTAATCCATTATCACCATTGAAGCTTGAGGTTGAGGCACTAAGGTTTTATTTTCAGCAATAATGTCATCACCATCTACCAGTTTCTCATCTTTAAAGGCTTCAATATAAGCATTAGCTTCGTCTTCAGTCTTAAATAGGCTAATACCCCAGTTTTCTTTAGGATTCGTATACACAGGGTTGTACATGTGTTCAACTTCACCATCAGCATGTGTAACAGATAAGCGATAATCAAGTAAAAGGGCAAATTCCTCTGATGGAAAGAGTTCTTCATTGAGCATAGCTTCTTCAGTTATTTTTTGCATATTTGAATCTTGAGTTGTATAGATGGTTAATCCACCTCTATAAATACTGTTATAAGCTTGATCTTCTGAATAACCAGCTTCCTGAAAATCAGCTAATACATCTTCAATGACAGCATCAACAAAGTAAGAATTAAAAGTTGCATTTTCTTGGTTTTCAAGATCTATTTGTTTAATATTTTCATAAACATTTTCCTTTTGGGCAGTTGCATACTCATCGGCTGTTATATAATTTTGCTCATACATTTTGTCTAATATACGACTGGCTCTTTCAGTATTGGCTTCCGGATTATCAAGTGGGTCAAATAATGTTGGACTATTTGCAGTTGCTGCTATAACAGCACTCTCAGCAACGGTCAAATCCCCTACATTCTTACCAAAATATATCTCAGCAGCTGATTGTACACCATACGCTCCATTAGCTAGGTTAATAGTATTCAAGTAACTTTCCAAGATTGTATTTTTAGCTTCTTCTTTACCATACTTATCGGATAAATCTTTTTCTAAAGTCAAAGCAAGATATTGCTCTTGAATTTTTCTTACCCAAGTTTGGTCAAAAGTAAGTACATTATACTTGATTAATTGCTGTGTGATGGTACTACCACCTTCGCTAATAGAACGAGTTTGAAGATTGACAACAGCAGCTCTCATGATGGCTCTTAGATCAATACCGCTATGGGTATAAAATCGTTCATCTTCAATAGCGATAAAAGCATACTCCAGTTTATCTGGGATATCTTCAATGTCAACCCATATTCTATTAGCTTCGGCACCACTGAGGCGTGTGATTTCATTACCACTATCATCATAAATAATTGTAGCAAACCCCTCTGGTGTAATCTTATTGGCGCTGATAGGTGGTGTTGATTTAACAATACCTGTCACCAAACCTAAGGCAGCTCCAGATCCTGCGAAAAAAATAACTAGTATCATAATGAATAGTATTCTAAAAAAACGACGCAATCCGCTTTTATGCTTAGTCTTTTTTTTCTTAGACTTATATTTTTTATCATTATTATTTGAGTCATTGGAATACTTCATATCATACCTCCTTTGTATTGACTAAACGACACTATATGTAAAATCAAGGCGTATAGACATAGGAATATATATTTAAAGTTTGGGTAATTTGTTAATAAATCATTCCTCAATTTTCTTAAAAAAACAAAACTTAAAGAAATTTTATGAACTTTCTCTTTGATGAGGATGAAATAAAAAGTGAATGGGGTGATTATATCATCACCCCATTAGATATTCAGTCTTATTTAAACCCAAATTATTCACAATAAATCGAGTTAATTATATATTAATCATCGTCTTCGTTATCTTTATCATTATCTTTGTCCTGCTTATCCTTTTCTGCTCTACGGAAGAGGTCAAGTAAGTCAAAGTCAAGAACTTCTTCAGTTTCCATGCCTGGACCATGAACATTACAATACTCACCTTCCATACTTGGTGGTATTTCATATTGAACATCTACAATGTGTGCTAATGTTTCTTCATCTAATTCCTCATAGTTCAAGCGCATATCTTCTGGTCGTTGAATAAAAATCTTATTTTCAATTGTATCATCTGGACAATAACCTTCTCTTACAAATAAGCCAGAGTCTTCACAAATTTGCGCTTCTACGTGAACGGTACAATATTCAGTGGGTTCTGTTCCTGCAACAAAGTATTCCCAACGTGCAGTACTTCCACGTGGATCTTTTTCACAAAGGCCCGTAGCTAGTTGGCCGGATTCTGTACAGATATAAGCAGTTGTAATACCTGAAGGTCGGCTAAATTGCTGAGTTTCCAGCTCTTTATCCATATGAACCTTTTCCATAACAGCTTGCCATAAGTCGAGATGGTAATAGTTGTTATTTAGGATAGGCATCTCACGATCGTAACCTGTCCATATACCTGCTACATAATAAGGTGTATAGCCAACAAACCATAAGTCTTTTGATTCTTGTGCTGTACCAGTTTTACCGGAAATAGGCATAGATATTTGTTCAAAAGCTGCTCTACCACCTGTTCCTACTTTAATAACGTCCTCCATCATATTTGTTAATAAGAAAGCAGTAGTATCTTTCATAACAGTATGAGTTTCAGGTTGGTTTTCTAATATAATATTGCCACTTTGATCAACGACTTTAGTATACAAAATAGGTTCTGTATAAACACCACCATTGGCAATGGCACCGTAGGCAGCAGTTATCTCAAAGTTGGTTACACCATTGGTTAAACCTCCAAGAGGTAAGGAATAACCCTTATCAGCTTCTACTAGAGTAGTAAAACCAAAATTTTGTAAATAGTCAAAGGCTGTTGGTAAACCAATATCATAAACCGTCTTGACAGCTAGAATATTCATGGATTGTGTAATACCTAAACGCACTGTTGATAAGCCCCAATACCAATCATCTCTTCTGGATGTAGCATACCAGTTATTAGGTGTATAAGGTTTTGGATAAGCTTCCTCTACTGTAAATGGAACATCATCGATAATGGTAGCTGGTGTATAGCCAGCAGTATCCAAAGCAGGAGCATAAGCCGCTAATGGCTTGAAAGTAGAACCTGGTGAACGTGTAGAATCTATAGCTCTGTTCCAAGTTCGATTACCGATTTTCTCACCTCTACCACCAACAAGTGCTTTTATTTCACCAGTCCGGTAATCCATAATTACCATAGAAGCTTGTGGCTGAGGTGTAAGGGTTATACTTTCTCCAATGATTTTACCTGTCTCAGTCATCTTTTCTGATTTAAATGTTTCGATATAAGCATAGGCTTCTTCTTCTGTCTTGAACAGAGTTACTCCTTTATTATCATCTGGATCTTTATAAACAGGAATAAAGGTATGTTCTACGTCACCATTTTCATGTTGAATAGATAAACGATAGTCCAGTTGTACCCAAAAATCCTCTTCAGGAAAAAGTTCTTCATTGAGCATAGCTGTTTCCATGGTATTTTGAATGTCTTGATCTTGGGTCGTATAAATTTCTAAACCGTGGCGATAAATCATATCTGTTGCTGTAGATTCAGAATACCCTAAATCAACTAAATCACCAATCACTTGTTCGATAACAGCATCTATATAGTAGGAATTAAAGGAATTTTTACCTTCACTTTCATCTGTAATAATTTGAATGCTCTTATAGACTTCTTCAGCTTTTGCAATTTGATAATCTGAATTCGTTATGTACCCTTGTTCAAACATTTTTTCTACAATAATTTCTTGTCTATCTTGATTGTTCTCTGGGTTTCTAGCTGGGTCATACTTAGTTGGATTAGGTGCAATGGCTGCAAGTACAGCGCACTCGGCTGCAGTTAGCTCGCTAACGTCTTTACCAAAGTAAGTTTTAGCAGCAGCCTGTACCCCAAAAGCTCCATGACCTAAATTTAATGTGTTTAGATAATTTTCAAGGATAATGTCCTTAGCTTCTTCTTTACCATATTTCTGTTCAAGTTCTTTTTCAAGCATGAGTGATAAATACTGCTCTTGTATTTTACGTACCAGAGTCTTTTCAGATGTAAGAATATTATTCTTAATCAGCTGCTGTGTCATGGTACTTCCACCCTCGCTAAAGGATTTACTTTGTAAATTGACAACAACAGCACGCATGATAGCTTGAATATCAATACCATTATGTTCATAGAAGCGTTCATCTTCCATAGCCACAAAAGCGTGCTCAAGATTATCAGGAATATCTTCAATATCGACCCACTCACGATTAGCTTCAGCACCGCTTAGGCGAGCGATTTCCGTTGTATTATCATCATAAATAATAGTTGCATAGCCTTCAGGTGTGATTTGATTAACGTCGATAGGTGGTGTTGACTTTATAATGCCAGAGAAAATTCCTACCCCTGCACCTACACCAGCAAACAATAGAATTAATAGCGCAATAAAGATAATTCTTAAGAAAACTAATCCTATTTTATTCTTAGTTCTCTTTTTATTTGATTTATATTCTTTTTCTTTCTTTTTATTGGAATCCTTGGAAAAATTCATATCCTGCCTCCTTCATATAAATTCTATTATATCACATATATGAAGTCAAGACGTTTAGATCATTAGAAAGTATTCAGTGTGATGGATGTCTACTTATTTAATATATTTTTTACTTCCTCAAAGGACTTAAAAATAAGGGGTAGTCAACCTTAACCAAATATTACTATCGCTTTTTTATACTGGAGTATTTTTAATAGTATTTAATAGTTCTGTAATCTCAATGTAAAAATCCAGCAAATTACTTTGGGCAACAGTAACATTTTCATCTTTCATACGCATAAAGTATATATAAGGGGGTATCAGTTTTGCTAAGATATAATAGACGCAACATTAAGGGAAGAAAACCTAAAAGTAAAAGAAAATTCAATGTCATGTCTATCCTTATTCTGTTCGCTGTTGTTCTGATTCTTTACTATTTCTATTATCAATTCGAAGCGAGTATTATGCCTTCTGTTTTATCAATGGCAGAATTTAAGGCTAAGAGTATTGCTACGGCTGCTATAAATGATGCAATAAGTGAAACTATAGAAGAATACGGAATTGAGTCCAGAGATTTAGTTACATACATAGGTGATGATCAAAATAATATTACATCGGCACAGATGAATACCATACTGATCAATGCGTTAACGGCAGATGTTATTGAGAAAATAGATGAAAATTTGGTAGAGGTTCAGGTCTATCATTTAAAGGTACCATTAGGTAATTTAACAGGCTCGGATCTTTTAGCTAACTATGGACCTATTATAGAAGTGATGATTATGCCAATAGGTACAGCTACAATTGATTATGATAGAGAATTTCGTGCTGCAGGTATCAATCAACTTAATCATAGAGTATGGCTAGATATTAATACAGAAATACAGATCGTCGTTCCAATGGCGACAGAGAATATATTTATCAATCAAAAATTTGTTCTTGTGGATGAAATATTCCAAGGCGAAGTACCACCCAATTATGTTAATGTACCAGAGTCTAATGTATTAGATGTAGCTCCAAATGGATTTACAGTTCCTTAATGATTACCCAAAAGAGTTCTTAGGTCATTGATCTAAGAACTTTTTAAACATAAATTGACCTTATTTAATGAATATGATAAATTATTTATGTTATAATATAACAAGTCGACAGGTAAACTATATAATGATTAACATGTTACTTAATCATTGAAGAGTACTTGCATAATACTCAGCCAGTTTATGCAGAGATAAATATTTTGAAGGAGGAATATATTATGGCAACGCCACATATTGAAGCTAAAAAAGGTGAAATCGCAAAAACAGTATTAATGCCAGGAGATCCATTACGTGCAAAATTTATTGCTGAAACATTCTTAGAGAATGTAAAACAATTCAATCAAGTAAGAGGTATGCTTGGTTTTACGGGTACTTATAAAGGCCGTGAAATTTCTGTAATGGGCCATGGTATGGGTCAACCATCTGTTGGTATCTATTCTTATGAGTTATTCAAATTCTATGATGTAGAGAACATTGTTCGTATCGGTTCATGCGGTGCGTATTCCGAAGACTTAGACTTATACGATGTTATCATTGTTGAAGATGCTTACAGTGAGTCATCTTTTGCCAAAGTGCAATGTAATGAAGAGAGAGATGTGTTAGAGCCTTCTCAAGAATTAACTAGCCGTTTAGAGGGTATAGCGAATGATTTAAATATTCCATATAAAAAAGGTCGCATCCATTCAAGTGATGTATTTTATAGTGAAGACTTTAAGAGATTTGAACGACTTCGTGATGAAAAAGATTGTATTGCAGTTGAAATGGAATCTTTCGCGTTATTTAACAATGCAAATGTATTAGGTAAAAATGCTGCATGTGTACTAACAGTATCTGATCACTTAGTAACACATGAAGAAACAAGCTCATCAGAAAGACAAACAGCTTTTACTAAGATGATGGAAATCGCTTTAGAGTTAGCTGAATAAATAGAGTAATAATGAAGAGATCCTCAAGTAGGGTCTTTTTCTTTTGTTTGTAGTCCACAACTCATCATAATAAAAGCATAATCTGCGCGTTTTATAGCCATATTCCTTAGAATGTGCACGGAAATACCCTTGTGCCTATTCTATAATGTACATATCTTGATATTATAAATAGGGAGGCAAAATGATGAAGACTTATGCTTTTGTTGGTTTAGGTGGTCGTTCTCGATTTTTTTACAATTCTTTAGTTAAAGATTATAGTGATACAAGCAAAGTAGTAGCTTTTTGTGATGTTAATCAAACACGTATGAATGTTGCAAATGAAGCCATGAAAGAACTTGGTGGTGAAGCAGTACCAACATATCGACAGTATGAATTTGATAAAATGATAGAAGAAGTAAAACCAGATATAGTTGTAGTAACAAGTGTTGACCGTACCCATCATAAATATATTATTCGCGCAATGGAATTAGGCTGTGATGTTATCACTGAAAAGCCTATGACAGTAGATGAAGAAAAATGCCAAGAAATCATCGATACTCAAAAACGTACTGGAAAAAATGTAAGGGTTTCATTTAACTACCGTTATGCACCTTATAACTCAAAAATTCGTGAATTGATCATGAATGGTGCAATTGGTAAAGTAAACTCTGTGCATTTTGAATGGCTGTTAAATACAAGCCATGGTGCCGATTATTTCCGTAGATGGCATAGAGATAAACGTAACAGTGGTGGATTATTAGTACATAAATCAACTCACCATTTTGACTTGGTTAATTTCTGGATTGGATCTCAACCAGATACAGTATTTGCCTTTGGTGATCTTATGTTCTATGGAAGAGAAAATGCAGAAAATAGAGGAGTGCAAGGTTTCTATTACCGTGCACAAGGATCTGAAGCAGCTAAGAACGATCCATTTGCACTTCATTTAGAAAAGAGTGAAAGTCATAAGAAGCTTTACCTAGAAGCTGAAAAAGAAGATGGTTATTTAAGAGACCAAAGTGTCTTTGGCGACGGTATTAACATCGAAGATACAATGGGTGTTATCGTACGTTATAAGAATAAGGCTATCTTAACATACTCACTCAATGCTTATATGCCTTGGGAAGGTTTCAGAGTTATGTTCAATGGTGATAAAGGTCGTATTGAAATGTGCGTTTACGAAAAGGTATATGTTAATGGTGAAGGGGATTCAGCTCAAGAAGGTGCGGTCAAAGGTAAAGAAATCATTGTTTACCCAATGTTTGGTGAACCTTACAAAGTAGATGTTGAAGAAGCTGAAGGTGGCCATGGCGGTGGTGATCCTATCTTACTTAAAGATATCTTCAGTGATGAACCTTCAAATGACCCATTAGAGCGTGCAGCAACTCATGTAGATGGTGCCATGTCTATTCTTACAGGAATAGCAGCTAATAAAGCCATTGCTACTGGTATGCCAGTTAAAGTGGATACATTAGTAAATTTCTAAGTGTATACAAAAATTTTGAGACCCCAATTTTGGGGTCTTTTTCTACATCGCTAATTATTTTTTTTATATTGGGTAGGGGTAAAGCCTGTAATCCTTCTAAAAACTTTTGAAAAGTACTGAGAGTCGGCATAGCCTATGGTATGAGCTAACTCATTTAACTTGATATCGGGCTGTTTGGATAGAACTCTTTTAGCTTGCTCAATTCTCATGTTATTAATGTATTGATTAAAAGTTTGACCGGTATGTTTTTTAATAAATTGTCCTAAATAATTGGTATTCATAAAAAAAGTATCTGCAATGGAATTAAGGGATATGGATTTATTGTAATTAGCCTTGATATAATCAATGATTTTATCATAATTCTCATGGCTACTGGATTGAATATTACTGCATAAATCTTTAGTTAATGTTGTGAAGTAGTGATTGAGGTCATCTAAACAACCAAATTTCAAGAAGAAATACCTCCCAAAAACTTCTTCAGGTAGTATGCTTCTATTGAGGTTATTTGAAAGTAGTGTGTTATGAATGATATTGACGATAGAAGTCATGGTCAATTTAAAAATAGATGAATTGACATGATGGGTATGTAAGTGCTGAAAAATGCTATTTAAAGACTCAAGAGCTTGCTCTTCTACGCCAAGTTCAAGTGCTAATTTATAATTATTCAATTCATCATCAGATAAACCTTTAGATTCCAACGGTGTGTAATAATAGATATTGTTTACAGGTTTTAGGTCGAGGAAACGGTAGTAAAGAGCCCTCATACACTCTTTAAAACAAGGTTTTAAATTGGCCACCTTATTTTCTCCAAAGGAACAGCTATAGTAGATCTTTGTATAGTTTAACTCTTTCATAATATTTGTTCCTTGAAGTGCTAGTTGATTAATCAGGGTTTTATCCCTATTTTCTGTGGTAATAATTACAATGAAAATGTTTTCATTCAACAGCACAGGTATCATGTTGAGTGGATGATGCCGAAGTAAATATTTATAAATCGTGTATAGTACATTCATATTTAGTTCAGGTTGAAGTGTATTAAATGCTAGCATAATCAGTTCTTTATCAGTATATCGATAATTAAATGTATCAAGAAAATTACTGTTATTCTTAAGGGTGTCATTATTATTAAGGAAGGAAATCATATGTGCGTTAAATTTTGCAAAATCATTTAATTCCTTCGAATTTTCTAAATGCATCTTTTGCTGTTCTTGCTCTTGTAAATGAATGATATTGTTTTTTGATGTCTGAAGAGCAGTTAAAAGCTCTTGATTATTTATGGGTTTTAAAATATAAGTGACAACTTTATATAAGATGGCTTTTTTAGTATATTTAAAATCATCGAAACTACTTATGATAATGTACTGTAAGCAAGGAAATTGCTTTCTTGTCTTCTCAATTAGAGCTAACCCATCGATTTTGGGCATCTTAATATCCGTGATAACAATATCACACTCTATGGAACAAATCATATCATAAGCTTCTTTGCCGTCACAAGCTTCTCCCACAACCTCCATATCTATCTGATCCCATTTAACACGAGTTCGTATACTTTTTCTAATGATGACATTATCATCTACAATGAGAACTTTGTACATTACAGTTACACCTCCTAGGTAGTTTCATAGGACTTATCAGCTATTGGAATAGTTAGAGTAATTTTTGTTCCTTCATTCATGCTACTTTGAATAGCTAAACAGCTGTCGATTTTATAATATAAGCAAAGTCTTGCATTGACATTACGTATACCAATATGTTCCTTACGGTTAATAAAGCATTGAAAATTGTTCATATCATTGATTAGAGCATCCTTCAATTCATTCAGTCTTACAGGCGGTATACCCATACCGTTATCGATTATTTCAATACATAGTTTAGTCTCATGCATCCTACCAATAATTTGAATAAAGTTATCATCAGCTGGTAAATCTCCAAACCCATGGTTAATTGAATTCTCAATCAGAGGCTGTAAAGTTAGCTTGGGTATTTTATAGTTTAGAATGTTTTCATCAATATGAAAGAAAATGTTTAATGTATGATTGTATCGTATTTGTTGTAAATAAAGGTAGTCTTTGAAGTAATTTATTTCTTGTTCAAGAGTTAAAACATCAGGTGCACGAAGATTATATCTAAATAGATTACCCAGTTTTTGCGCCATTTCACTAGTATCGTTAGCATTTTCTATGATGGCTTGCCCGCTGATTAGTTCAAGTGTATTAAACAAAAAATGAGGATTGATTTTTTGTTGTAAAGCAATTAATTGTGATTCAATTTTTAAAAGGTTATTTTTTTGATTCGTATCAATGAGATGATTTATTTCTTCCATCATACTTTTAAAAGTATAGGATAATTCATCGATCTCATAGATGTTGGTGTTAGCCAATTGTTTTTGATTGAAGTAACCATCTCTTGTACTTTTCATGGTTGTTATTAAGTCATTTATCGGTTGAATGATTTTTTTTGATGTATTATTAGAGATGAAGGTATGTAATAAAATGATAATTAAGATAATAGGAAGAAAAATAAAAGCCAATTCTGTGAAAGGTCCCAACTGCTCATCTAAGGAAATAATCGATAGGATCTTCCAATCAGTATAGCTGGAATGCCATTTACTGACCAAGAATTTTTCTTTACCAACAGTTATCTTTTCCTCTTTTACAAAGTATGGATTTTGATGGATGATCTTTTTGATCATGTTCTCATTCAGGCTTTCAGAATGAAATATAAGTTCATCATTTTCATCTAAGATGATTATGGGATAAGTAGGAGATATCTTATTTGTATATAAATCCTCAATCATTTCATAATCAATATCTAAAATCAGAAATCCAATGGTCTGATCTTCAGTATAGTTTTTGATGCTCAAAATATAGGAGATGATTGCATTATCAGCCGTATTTTCAACATAATAAGGCTTTTGGGTGTTAGAGATAACTTTTTGATCAATATTAAGAGTCATGAACTCCTTATACCAACTCTGAGATTTAATATCAATGCTATTAACGATAGGTTCATAGGAGTCAATACTTAAAATACCATTCAAATTGCAAAAGGATAAATCGTAATCATGTCCCATATCTGATATATAGTTTAAATAATTTTTGGTATGAGGACTGATCTTAAATTCTTCTACATTTTCAAATTGATTAGAGAAAACCAGAGAGCTTCTAATTTCTTGATTGGAAGTAACATAGTGGAGATTTTCTTTTAAGTTAATAAAAAAATCTTCTGTTTCATTATTGATATAGTAAAGATTATCGTAATTAAATTTAGAGGTCTGACTAATCAAAGTTTGCACGGCTAGGGTACCTAATATAAAGATAAAAACAAACATGGCTAAGATCAATAACAAAAAATGAGTAGTAAGAATTTGTGTATAAATATGAATAGGTTCCTTTTCAAAATCCCTTTTTATATGATTAAGTAACGGAAGTTGAGATTTTATGTTTAACATATTAAACTCCTTAACACAGAATAAGATATTAAATTTTTACACAAAAAAGCTGTGATTTTTATATGTTATTTATTGAAAATTTATACTAATATAATAGTTGAAAGGGCAGTTCATAAACAAATTATAACAACATTCCAAATTTTGTGCAATATAGTACTCGAAAAAATGATCTATTTATAGCAATTCATGCTATATTATAGATAGATTAATAATTATTCTAAATATTATTTAGAAGATTAAGAGGGGGTAACAATTATTATGAGAAGACCATTAGTTCTTTTGACAGCGATTATATTAGTGATTTCTTTAGTTGCTGGTTGTAGTCAAACGGATAAACCATCAGAAAGTTCTAGTACCGGAACTGGAACTAAAACTGAAACAAGTCAAGAAGCTCAGGTTGAATCTGAGATTGTAACAATTAAGGCTGAAACTAGAGGTGCTGAATTGACAAGGGTAGATAACCTTGCAAAAGCTGCTGAAAAACTCAATGAAGAATTAAAGGCAGAAGGAAAGAATATTGAAGTAGTTGTTGAAACTAGCTCTTTTGATGGTAGTTTAGATGATTATCGTAAACGATTTATTTTAGCATATCAGTCACAAAAAGAACCTGATATCTATACAACTGGACATGAAGAAATAGGTTGGTTAGCAGCTTCTGAATACATATTACCACTAGATGACCTGAAAGACTCTGAAGCTTATTCGGATGTTTATGAAGTTCTATGGGAAGCTACAAAGTGGAATGGTCATATATGGGGAGCATTACAAGACACAGAAGCAAGACCTATCTTCTTTAATGTAAAAGTTTTAAAAGAATTAGGTTGGAGTGAAGATGAAATTAAAGGATTACCTGATCAAGTTATCAAAGGTGAATTCACAGTTGATGATATGTCAGCAGTAGCAAAAGAAGCTCAGGATAAAGGATTAGTTGAGTGGGGTATTTTACATCGTCCAACTAATGGTCCAGAATTCCATATGATGGCTATGAATTTTGGTGCTCAATTATATGATGAAAAAGAAGATAAAATTGTTTTCGATAAACCGGCTATTTTAAAGACACTTCAATACTTAAAAGACTTAACTGTTGATTCAAAGCTTACACCTGATACAATTACTTCAATGGAGTGGGGTAATGTTCATCAGATTATGATCGATGGAAAAGCTTTATTCTGGTATGGTGGTATTTGGAACATATTTAATTATGTACAACAAGGCGCTGATTATGATGAGATGATGGAACAATTTGATTTTATGTTGGTACCTTCTACAGAAAAAGGTGGTAAACCAATGACTCTATCACATCCATTAATTTATACAGTATCATCACAAACAGAGCATCCAGATCTAGTTATGCGTTTATTGGAATTAGTAGCTGCCCCAGAATATCAGGTAAAACATTCTGTTGATACTTGTCATCTACCAATCAACAAGAGTGGTGCAGCAGATGCGGAATTTGCTAATGATGCCTACTTATCATCTGTAACTTATATGTTAGACTACACAACTTTCATTCCTAATAATGAAAACTTCAATAAGTATGCAGATGCTTATTATAAAGCTATTCAAGGTATTGAAATTGGTGAGTTAACACCAGAAGAAGGTATAGCATTTATGGAAACAGAATTATCAAGTACATTAAAAGACGATATTATCATTCGAGACTAAAGTCTCAATACATCAATCTATTTGGCAGCCTCCTGCCAGATAGATTGATGAAGTTAAAGGAGGGCATTATGAAAAAGAGACGAAATATTCTGCCTTATTTATTATTGACCCCATTTCTATTGCTGGTTATCTTATTTTTTTTAATGCCAGTTATTGTAACGGCCATCATGGCATTTACAGATATGAATTTTTCCATGAAATGGAATTTCGTTGGGTTTACTAACTTTAAAAGAATTGTTGAAGATCCTAACTTTAATCAGTTGATATGGAATACAGTCAAGTATGTTTTAGGTACTTTATGCATTAATGTATTGTTTGCATTATTTCTTGCTATTCTTACATCTTACTTTATTCAAAACGAAAGAACCAGTACGACATATCGAGCTATTTGGATGTTACCACGAATTTCACCACCTATTATTTATATTGTATTATGGATGTGGCTTTTAGACCCTAGTGAGATGGGGATTCTTAATTCGCTTAGAGCTATGTTTGGAGCTGAGCCTTATTTTTGGGTAGGAAATCACGCGATGACCATTGTTATTTTAGTTAATGGTTTGGTGGGAGCTTCTTATGGCATGACTATCTTCTCAGCTGCTATTAAATCTATACCAGTAAGTTTATTCAGAGCAGCAAAAGTGGATGGCGCATCAGATCATTCTGTTATTTTTGATATCATACTTCCTGCTATTAAATGGCCTATTATGTTCGTTAGTATATGGCAGCTTTTATCCTTATTAACATCCTATGAGTATATATTATTATTAACAGATGGGGGACCAATGATTGAAAGTGAAGTATGGGCTTTACATGCCTATCATAAAGCATTTGCCAACTTAGAATTTGGTTATGGTGCAGCGTTAGCCCTTATATTAGTAATGGTAGCACTTGTTTGTACTTTAATCATGCTTAGATTATTTGGATTTGATAAAATGCTTAAATCCTCACGAATAGATTAATGGGAAAGGGGTGACAAGTACATGAAACAGACGAATACCATCAATACAAGTAGAGGAAAATTAATAACTACTTATATCATTATGTCTCTTATGACATTACCCATTGTTTTTATGTATGTATGGCTAATTGCTAATTCAGTAATGGGTGTAGATGCTGATGGGAATGCAGCCTTTACATTGAGTAATTGGCAATTCTTATGGTCTGAAATTAATATTCAAGGAAGGGTTATTCCGCCAATTTGGTCGGCGTTTTTTAATTCTATTACCTTTGCTTTTGGAATCATGTTTTTAGAGATTATTATCAGTTCATTAGCTGGATATACCTTATCCAGAATGGTTTTTAAAGGGAGAAAATTAATACTCCGTTCCATTATCTTGCTGCATGCTTTTCCTAGTGTATCCTTATTAATTGCAGTGTTTTATGTATTATCCTATGTTGGACTAATTGATACGTTATTGGGAGTTATCTTAGTAAAAACAGCATTACAGATACCTATGTCAACTTATATTATAAAGGGCTTTTTTGATGAAGTTCCTTGGGATGTAGAGTGGTCAGCATTAGTAGACGGATGTAGTCGATGGAAGGCGTTATGGCAAGTGGTTATTCCACATGTCAAGCAAGGGATTGCTGCTATTAGTATTTTTTCACTATTAGCTGGTTGGTCAGAATTTATATTATTGTATACATTCCTCTTTAGTGATAATCGAATATTACTTTCGACCTATATCAAAAAGATTATGGGTGAAGACGGTATTATCAGCTATGGGTTAATATCAGCAGTAGGCGTATTTTATATGCTTCCAATTCTGATCTTCTTCTTTGTAACACAAAAGAACTTAATGAAAATTAACGTTGGGGGTGGAAAGGGCGTATGAGTATTCATTTAAGTAATATATCAAAGCGATTCGAAAATGGGGTTTTAGCATTAGATGGAATCAATTTAGAAATTGAGCAAGGTGAGTTTATTGCGCTCCTAGGTCCAAGTGGTTGTGGGAAATCTACTACATTAATGATGTTAGCAGGGTTATATATTCCAACAACAGGTGATATAAAGTTTAACGAAAAGGTTGTTAATACATTAGAACCTAAGGATAGAAATATCGGTATGGTTTTCCAAAGTTATGCCCTTTATCCACATATGTCTGTGAAAGATAATATAGCGTTTCCATTAAAGCAACAAAAAGTACCAAAGAAAGAAAGGTATAGACGAGCAGAGGAAATAGCTAAGATTGTAAAAATTGAATCCCTACTGAACAGAAAACCTAACCAATTATCTGGTGGGCAGCAGCAGAGGGTAGCTATGGCTAGGGCCATCGTTAAAAATCCAGATGTCTTGCTCCTTGACGAACCTATGTCTAACTTGGATACACGATTAAAGATAGAAGTCAGAGAAGAAATAAGGAGAATACAAAAAAAATTAAACTTAACAGCTATCATCGTTACCCATGATCAAGAGGAAGCCATGGCTACAGCTGATAGAATTGCTCTCCTTGACAATGGTAGAATACAGCAATTTGGTACGCCAGATGAACTCTTCAATAACCCTAAAAACATGTTTGTAGCTCATTTTATGGGTAATCCACCGATGAACTTCTTGGAAGGGAAATTAGTTAAAGAAGTAGATAAAAATTGGCTCATGTCTGATACCTTTAAGTTTGAACTTCCAAAAGAAATAGTCATTAATGAAGAGCATATTGGAAAAGATGTAACCTTAGGAGTTAGACCTTATCAACTCAATATTGTCAATGATGATGAGAATGGTGTTTTTGCAGATGTTGTTTTTGTTGAATACTTAGGGCGTGAAGTACTCATACAAACTAAAGTAGGTGATACAATCATCAGAGTATTAACAACACCAGGTGGAATCAATGAATCACAGAAGAGAATAAAAATTGCGCCTCAAGCTTCTGGTATCCAACTGTTCTTAGATAAATCTGGTGAAAATATTTTATACAAACAATAAGATAAGTCAATTTATTCAAGTTAAGAAATGCCGCCTCTTTGGGGCGGTTTTTTATAAATAGTTATTTTAGTTACTGGATTAAGGAGGAGGGTATTTAATGATAAGAGAAATCCTCAGAGAAGAGATGCCTAAGAAATTTAACGAACTGCTAAGGAATAAAAAAGTTATTGAAATGGAAGACCAGGAGTTTTGTCAACTTTCTTTAGCTTTTTATGAGTTACTATTAAAACTTGAGCCTAACAACACGCAATATATTTCTAGAATAGGTGAAACATATCATCTGATGACTCAACTAACCAAAGCTGCAGAGTATTACAAAAGAGTTATTGAATTAGAGCCGCCTCAGAAATTAAGTAAGAAAGAAACAAAATATGTTCTTAGATTTGCACCTGTATTTTATGCCATAAGGAATGAACCTTTCGAATTAATGGATGTGATCGCTATACATCATCCAACCAAGCCTCTAATAGCTTATCATGTATTTTGGGAAGATGACTATGATTTTCCAGATGACTTTGAACCTTCTGATCATGAAGAGGTATGGGTTGAATATGATCCTGAGTCGGAAAGAGTTACAGGGTTAGCCACGTGGTTTCATGGTTTTGTACATCGAACAAAGGACTCTGTAGAATTAGCAAATAAAAATGATGGAAAGCCAGAGATTTTAGTTGAATGGGGAAAGCACGGTTCCATGTTGAGAGGGTGGGAAGAAGCAATAGATCCTATAACCAATATATCTGTAAAGGATGTTTTGATTAAACACTATAATTCATTATGTCATGGTGGAAGACAATCTACCCATCCTCTTAAGCAATCTTGGCCTAAGAGGTTTGAGGGGACATTTGAGGACTATATCGACTTTTATAAGATGATTGATATTAGTGAGTTATTACATAAAAAACAAATGATGATCAAGTCAAACTATTCTAGTGCGGTCATACAACAATATTTTTTACCCTACAATTTTCATCCTAAGTATGATTGGCCATTTTGAGAATTTCAAATGAGTTGTTAATGGAAAGAGGGCAGCTTCGGCTGTCCTCTTGTGATGTTACTTGAAGAGCAATCTATCACTTTTTCTTGTATATGCTATAATAGGACTAAGTAGGTGATTATATGTCGGATTTGAAGTATATACTTTTTGATTGTATGGAAACTATAATAGATATGGACCCACTTCCAAAGCAAGAAGATTACGCTGGATGGGGATATGTTGATAGTGGTTATGAAAAAAGGTTTGGTAGTTTTAATTATTTTTACGGGGCTTATCGACAAAGTAAGGAGAAATTTGCAGAACAGTTGAAAGAATATGAAGAATATGATTCATTGAATAGCTATCTGTATGCTGTGGGTAAGTGTTTACCTTGTCTAGATGTATTGGAAACTGAAAAAATTGCCGGGGAAATGTATCGAAACTTTTGGAAGAAGTATAGCTCATTTTGTTATATTTCATCAAAGAAGAAAGAACTAATCAGACGGTTAAGTGACAGGTATACTTTAGGCATTATCTCCAATTTTAAAGTACCTGATGGTATTGAAGAATTATTAGAGCGTTGTGAGGTGAAGCAATATTTTACTCATGTAACAACATCCATCCTCTCAGGCTATCGAAAACCTCATCATAAAATATACGAAGATGCTTTAAAGGCTACAGGATTACCAATAGAGCAAATACTATATATTGGTGACGATGAAATTTGTGATTATCAAGGTGCAAGAGAATTTGGGTTTGATGCATATTTATATAATGAGGAGTCTATTAAAATGCTGGAAGACTTATTGAAATAAGTTATCAATGTGGCTTTAATTTCTGTTTGAATTATGTTATAATGAGGAAAATTTAATAGCATGCGGGTAATAAATCTTTTATAAAACAATGATGTATGAGGTGATAGAATGAAATTCACAAAAATGCAGGGTTGCGGTAATGACTACATATATGTTAACTGCTTCGATGAAAAAGTTGAAAGTCCAAATGAATTAGCTGCTAGAATTAGTGATCGTCATTTTGGCGTAGGTTCAGATGGATTAGTACTAATTTTACCATCTGATCAAGCTGATTTCAAAATGCGTATGTTTAATTCAGACGGTAGTGAATCCGAAATGTGTGGTAATGCTATTCGCTGTGTTGGTAAGTATGTATACGACAATAAGATGACTGAAAAAAAAGAAGTGAACATTGATACCCTAGCTGGGATAAAGATCTTAGAACTTACTGTTGAAGAAGATCAAGTAACCTTAGTTAAAGTAGATATGGGTGAACCTATACTTGAACCTCAAGAGGTTCCTGTTAATAGTGATAAAAATCCTGTAATTAGGGAAACAATAAAAGCAGATGAGTATGTCTATGATTTTACATGTGTTTCAATGGGCAATCCTCATGCTGTAACATATATTGATGATGTTGAACATTTTGATTTACACACTATTGGTCCCAAATTTGAAGTTCATGAGAAGTTTCCTAGAAAAACAAATGTTGAATTTGTTGAAGTCATCGACCGCCAAACCCTTAAAATGCGTGTTTGGGAAAGAGGCGCTGGTGAAACATTAGCATGTGGCACAGGTGCTTGTGGTGTTCTTGTAGCTTCAGTACTCAATGATATCAGTGACAGAAAAGCTACTATTAAGTTAATTGGTGGGGATTTGATTATCGAATGGGATGAAGCGACCAACCATGTGTTTATGACAGGACCAGCAGTAACAGTATTTGAAGGAACTTATCTGGGGTAATTTTGTAATCAACAGAAAATGATTAAGAATTTACCTTATCTACAATAAATAATAAAGACTTGTTATTAGAGTTTTAAAAATGAACAGGAGGACTTAATATGGGCGAAAGCTACATACAAAATCTTATTGCTGAAAGAATTGGTGGCAACCAATTTGGTAAAAGTACAGTTATTTATAAGTTTGAAAAGATTAAGCGTGCTAAAAGAGCAGCTATGGAAGCACATCCAGACATGGAGATAATCGACATGGGTGTAGGTGAACCAGATGCAATGGCTGATCCAGGTGTTATTGAAACACTTGCTAAAGAAGCGGCAGTTTGGGAGAACAGAAACTATGCTGATAATGGTATTGATACCTTCAAAGATGCTGCAGTTCGATATTTAGACCGGGTTTATGGTGTTAAGGGATTGAACATGAGTATGGTTAATCACTCCATCGGTTCAAAACCAGCGCTAGCAATGATGGCTCAAGCTTTTATCAATCCAGGGGATATTACGTTAATGACTGTTCCAGGTTATGGTGTCATGGGAACAATGACAAGATGGCTAGGTGGCGAAACATATAATATGCCATTAACAGCAGAAAATAATTTCTTACCTGATTTAGATGCAATTCCTGAGGATGTTGCAAAACGAGCAAAATTATTATATATCAACTATCCAAACAATCCAACTGGAGCAACTGCTACTGAAGAGTTTTTTAAAAAAGCAATTAAGTTTGCAAAAGAAAATGATATTGTTGTTGTTCAAGATGCAGCATATGCAGCATTAACATTTGATGGTTATAAGCCTCTAAGTTTCTTAAGCATAGAAGGTGCTATGGAAGTTGGGGTAGAGATCCACTCTATTTCTAAAGCTTTCAATATGACAGGATGGCGTATGGCTTTTGTTGCTGGTAATGAACTTGTAGTTCAAGCATTTGCCGCAGTTAAAGATAATAATGATTCAGGTCAGTTCAAAGCCATTCAAAAAGCTTGTGCTTATGCTTTAGAGCATCCAGAAATTACAGAAGAAACAGTTAAGAAGTATTCAAGAAGACATGATATGCTTGTTGATGTTCTTATAAGACTTGGATTTAAAGCTAAAAAGCCAAAAGGTTCATTCTACCTTTATGTGCCTATCCCCAAAGGTGTTAAAGGCGGACCTTCCTTTGAAACAGCTGAAGACTTTAGTCAATTTATGATTAGAGAGAAATTAATTTCAACTGTTCCATGGGATGATGCAGGACATTTTGTACGTTTCTCTGTAACATTTGTTGCTGATACTGAAGAAAAAGAAAAAGCAGTAATTGATGAAATTTACAATCGTTTATCAGCAATTGATTTTGAATTCTAGACTAACGCATAGATGATACTTAAGGCAATGGCGCCTCTACAATTTGAAGAGGATAGCCATGCCTTTTTCTATAATTAATTATAAAGCCAAAAGGAGGGAAATTGTGTATACGCATAAACTAACTGCTGAGGACGTTAAGCGCCTAGTTGAAGAGGAAGATGTTAAATTTATTCGCTTACAATTTGTAGACATTATTGGGACACCAAAGAATGTAGCTATCACAGTGGATCAACTTGATCAAGCATTAAATGGTCGGATTGTTTTTGATGGATCGTCAATAGAAGGATTTGTACGAATTGAAGAATCAGATATGTACCTAAAACCAGATCCATCCACTTTTTCTATTTTTCCATGGGTTCCGGCACAAGGACGTGAAGCAAGACTTATATGTGATATTTATAAATCAGATGGTACACCTTTCGAAGGAGACCCACGTTATCGACTGAAGAAAGCTATGCGCCGTGCAAAAGATATGGGGTATAAGTTCATTGTAGGTCCAGAATGTGAATTTTTCTTATTCCATAGGGATGATAATGGTGACCCAACTCTTATTACACATGATAAAGCCAGTTATTTTGATTTAGGACCTATAGATTTAGGTGAAAATGCAAGACGAGATATGGTCTTAGCATTAGAGGACATGGGCTTTGAAATTGAAGCATCACATCATGAAGTTGCGCCTGGGCAACACGAAATTGATTTTAAACACAGTAGTGCTTTAAAAGCAGCGGACAATATTGTAACATTCAAACTAGTGGTGAAAGTGGTAGCACAACGGCATGGTTTACATGCTACCTTTATGCCAAAACCTATTTATGGTATCGATGGTTCAGGTATGCATTGTAACTTGACCCTGTATAAAGATGGTATGAACGCATTTTATGATGAAACAGATGAACGCAAGCTTTCAAAAGAAGCCTATTGGTTTATCGGCGGACTTATTAAACACGCTAAAGGTTTAGCAGCATTAACGAATCCAACGGTTAACTCCTACAAGCGTTTAGTACCAGGTTATGAAGCCCCTGTTCATATTGCCTGGTCAGTAGCTAATCGTAGTCCATTAATTCGTATTCCATCCTTACAATCTTCAAGAAGAATAGAGCTTCGAAATCCTGACCCATCTTGTAATCCTTATTTAGCTATTGCAGCTATGCTAAATGCAGGATTAGACGGTATAGCCAATAAAATTGATCCTCCAGGTCCCATAAATTGTGATATCAATAATAGTGATATGATCTGTGAGCGCTTACCGGAAAATCTTAAAGAGGCATTAGAAGAATTTCAAAAAGATGAAGTACTGGTTAATACTTTAGGGAGTCAGTTATGTGAGCACTATCTAAAAGCTAAATATATTGAATGGGATGAGTATATCCAAATGGTTCACCCGTGGGAAGTTAATAAATATCTATCAAGATATTAAGGGGATTATGTGGGGATTAATATAATTATCGGTTCAGCAAATGAGACCGTTATAAAAAAGCTAAAAGCATTTTTTAAAGAGAATGGTTATAACGTTGTTGGATCAGCTATGGATGGATATGAATTGTTGAGGCAGGTGCATATGTATCATCCAGATGTTTGTGTATGTGATTTTTCTATGAAAGGTTTGAACGGTCATGAAGTATCTCAAGTGCTCATATCTGATCGAAAAACAGCAGTTATAGCCATAGGATCCCCGTCGGAGAACCAACACTATAGTGATATAAAATCCGATCCATACTTTAGCTTAGTAAGTAAACCCTTAAACCGGTATGTTCTCCTCACAAGTATTCAGATACTGTATAAATCAGTGAGGGTAATTAAGAAGATGGAAAAAGAAATAAAAGCTCTAAAGAAAGAGATGAAGGATAGGGATAAGATTGTTAATGCAAAATTTATATTGATGCAGCATAAAGGAATGTCTGAGGAAGAAGCTCATAAGCATCTTTTGAATCAAAGTATGAAAGAAGGAATCTCAAAATCCGATGCTGCTCAATTGATCATTAATTTTTACGGTGAAGATGACTTTTAGATATAGTCAACAACAATATATTTAATTTTTTGATTATTTTGTGTAAATTATTAGTTGCAAAAAGAATAAAATATATGGTATAATCATTTCAAGTTTAAAGGGCAATGGGGTCCTATGTGTATCATATATAAGATTTGGAACGATGGCGTTCTCAAGTAGTTAACTTGAGTGCGCCTTTTTTAGTTATTTTTTTAGTAGTATGAGGAGCTTTTAATGACTGCAACATTGATAATTGCTCATACTGATAAAAATAATTAACTTCCTTGTTTCAAATAGTTATAAAATTTAACCCGAATGATTCATGATAAACGTTAAAGATATGTGCTGACTTTGGATTAGAATAATTTGGGTTTAAACTAAAAAATCGGAGGGAAAGTTATGAGAGGAGATTGTACTAACGTGAAATTAACGAAGATATTTGGAGCTAACGTATTTAATGATGCAGTAATGAAGGAAAGATTACCAAAGGAAACATACAAAGCGTTGAAGAAAACTATTGACGATAGTGAGCCTTTGAACAAACACGTAGCAGAAGTAGTAGCAAGTGCTATGAAAGATTGGGCTATAGAGAAAGGTGCGACCCATTATACACATTGGTTCCAACCAATGACAGGCAAAACAGCAGAAAAACATGACTCCTTTATTTCATTAACTGAAGATGGTAAAGCTATCATGGAGTTTTCAGGTAAAGAGTTAGTGAAAGGGGAGCCTGATGCATCTTCATTCCCATCAGGAGGATTAAGAGCAACATTTGAAGCAAGAGGTTATACTGCTTGGGATTGTACCTCACCAGCATTCTTAAAAGAAGATGAAGCTGGGGTTACATTATGTATTCCAACAGCCTTCTGCTCATATAATGGTGAAGCACTTGATAAAAAGACACCTTTATTACGTTCCATGGCAACTATATCTGATCAAGCTATGAGAATCTTAAAATTATTCGGTAGTGATGCAAGTCGTGTTGTTACGACTGTAGGAGCAGAGCAAGAGTATTTCTTAGTAGATAAGCGTTTCTATCAAGAGAGAAAAGACTTAATTTTTACAGGCAGAACACTATTTGGAGCCATGCCACCTAAAGGTCAAGAGATGGAAGACCATTATTTTGGAAGTATTAAAGAAAGAATTGCCGCTTTTATGAAGGAATTAGATTGCGAACTTTGGAAATTAGGCGTTTCTTCTAAAACAAAACATAACGAAGTAGCACCTGCTCAGCATGAACTTGCACCAATCTTCGCAACAGCTAATATTGCAACAGATCATAACCAATTGACAATGGAGACTTTAACAAAAATTGCGAACCGTCATGGGTTAGTTTGTCTCTTACATGAGAAGCCTTTTGCTGGGGTAAATGGTTCTGGTAAACACAATAACTGGTCTATATCAACAGATACAGGACAAAACCTATTAAATCCTGGCAAGACACCACATGAAAATGCTCAGTTCTTAGTATTTTTAGCAGCTGTCATAGCAGCAGTAGATGAATATGCACCATTATTAAGACTATCAGCAGCTAATGCAGGTAATGATCACCGTTTAGGAGCTAATGAAGCACCACCAGCTATTATCTCTATTTTCTTAGGAGATCAATTAACAGATATTTTGGATCAGATCGAAGCTGGTGAGCTGACAGCTTCTAAGAAAGCATCAAGATTTGGTGTTGGAGTTTCTACATTACCTAACTTCAGAATGGATGTTACAGATCGAAATAGAACATCACCATTTGCTTTTACTGGTAATAAGTTTGAGTTTAGAATGCCTCCATCATCTGGATCCGTTGCAGGTCCTAATATTATGTTGAATACCATTGTAGCAGAAGCTCTAAGAAAAATAGCTGATGAATTAGAAGCTGCAGAAGACTTTGATGCAGCAGTTAATGATGTTGTAACACGCCTAATTAAAGAACATAGAAAAGTTATCTTTAACGGTAATGGTTATTCTGATGAATGGGTAGAAGAAGCTGAAAGAAGAGGTTTACCAAACATTCATACAACAGTAGATGCAATTGATTATTTAGTTAAACCTGAGTATATTGAGTTATTCGAAAATCATGGTGTATTCTCAAAAGTAGAGTGTGAGTCAAGAGTTGAAATTTTATTTGAAGAATATGCTAAGACGATTAATATAGAAGCCCTTACTATGTTACAAATGGCGAAAAGAGAAGTCTTACCAGCAAGTATTAATTATGCTACTAAGATGGCTACATCTATTAATACAATTAAATCTGCAGTTGGTGCAGCTAATGTATCTGTTCAAGCTAGTATTTTATCAAATGTATCCGATTTAATTGCTGAAGTTCAAGAGGCAGTTACTAAGCTAGAAGAGTGTGTGTCAAAAGCTCAAAACAGTGAAGAGGCTAAAGAACAAGCAAATCTTTTCAAGGATGAGGTTATACCAGCTATGGAAGCATTAAGGACTCCAGTTGACCAACTAGAAGGGGTAGTGGCGGAAGAAGATTGGCCAATGCCAGTGTATACAGATTTATTATTTAGAATTTAATATCAAATAAGTATAGAAAAGAGATGCACATGATTATCAAGAAGATGATGATCATGTGCTTTCTCTATGTCATTCATTATTTTCATAAAGGTGTCTATAATTGGAAGGGATTATCTCACCTTCTGGTTGAGTCGACTGTTCTTCAGTGGCTGTGGCACAGCTTGTTACAAAGAGTAGCATTGAAAATAAAGAACACAGCAAAAAACGCTTCATGTTAAGACCTCCTTTATAATGACTCTCTTAGTATGTGTATAAGGCACTGGATTATTTGTTGTGTACCGTTTATGTATTATAAGTAAATTTTAATGTTGAAGTTTGTTCAATAGTAACCTTGTACAATTACAAAAATTTGATATAATAAAAGATATATCTTTTAGGAAGGTGATGTAGAGTTGATATCTAATATAGTATTAAATCCGTCTATCGATAAGACATGTATCGTTGAAGATCTTGAAATTGATCAGTCGAACTTGATTATCGATCAACGTATGAGTATAGGCGGTGAAGGTGTTGATGTTTCACGAATTATTAAAATATTACAAGCTGAGCCGTTGGTTTTATCATTTTTAGGTGGATTAAATGGTAGATATATAAAAAGTAGTTTGGATAAAGCAAAAATTAAATCCAATTTCATTTGGGTGAATGGTGATACCAAATTGAATACGCTACTTATAGACTCTATAACAGGAACAAAAACACTTTTAAAAGATGAAGGTGTTAGTATTCAGGAAAAGGATTATATTCGTTTCAGGCAAGAGATGAAGAATTACGTTAAAGACAGTTCTGTTGTATTGATTGATGGGCGATTGCCTAAAGGACTGACCTATGAATTTTTTGATGAAGTAATCGATCATGCTAAACGATATAATACCAAAATAATAATGTCAACTGATGGAGAGGAACTTAGGAAGGCTTTTGCTTTTCAACCTTATGCCATCAAAATTAAAAAGCAAAATTTACGTGACCTGAATTTACATACAAACGATATGAAAGAGATACTGATGGGTTTGTATGATATAATGATTAAGCATAGTATACATTACATTGCTGTTGATATGGGGATGGAGGGGGCCTATTTAATATCTAAGAATAAGATTTGTCAGGGGCTGCCCCATATTAAAATAGAACCTGTTAACTTGAAGAGCAATTACAGTGCTTTTCTAGCAGCTTTAGCAGTTGGAATTGAACGTAAATATGAGTTAGAAAAGATCATTAAATTGATGGTAGCTTCAAGCTATGCAACGATGATTAATACAGAAAAAGATGAACTTTGTAATAAAAGAGATATTGACCATCTTTTGAAAAAAATCAAGGTAATTGAGTTGATGAATAATCGTAATGGATGGTTACGTTAGCTGGAACTCCCCTAAAATGGGGAGTTTTAGACACTTTATATTAAAAATATTAAATATTTTTTACAAAAAATTGAAGAATATTTCGACGGCAATCTGCATGAATAGTGTTCATTCACCGTAAGAAAAGGGTATTTGTATAGGCCTTGACGTAAAATAAATAGTAATTGATAATAATTTGAAATAATAAAACGAACAAATTTTCTGGCAATTTTAAAAATTATGTTATATAATAAAGTCGTTGAGATATTTGTTGTAAAAGGAAGTTTTTTACATGAGGAGGGGTTGGAATTGTTAACGAAGTCTCTAGAAGGCACTCGTTATGTGGCCGCAAGTGAGGTAGGAAGTTTTCAATTGGATTACTATGTTGTCGAGGAAGAAATGAACTGTAATAAGTTGTTTGGTGTCGAAGTAGTAAAACGGGATAAG
Organism: Vallitalea okinawensis; assembly: GCF_002964605.1. NCBI lineage: Bacteria > Bacillati > Bacillota > Clostridia > Lachnospirales > Vallitaleaceae > Vallitalea > Vallitalea okinawensis. The sequence goes on along the minus strand of NZ_PQDH01000014.1, from coordinate 19,776 downwards.
GTTTCTGGACATGACTGGTTTGAAGAGCGAGAGTGTATTCATCCCCTTACAGAAAGTAAGGAATTTGTTCGGGAAATGGTTGAGAAGTTAATCTATTTTTCGGTTTCACCTGTAACGCTTACACAAGTTGTCGATGAATTATACTCACTCTTAGAATAAATTGACTGAAGTTAATAAAAAGCTTTAACTGTAACTCTAGGGTTACAGTTTTTTAGTGCAGGAAAGTGACACAAGTCACTTTTCTTGTGCTATTGGATACCCTTAATATATTGGTATTTATAAATGATTATGGTATAATGGCTAAAATACCTTAAGGACAAAAGGTGGTCAACATGCTAAAAAATTATAAGTCTGTTTTACAGCTTGCTGAAGCAGAAATTACAGAGAAAAAATCACGATTCATAGCAACAGTGAAACCTGTTCGTACAGAAGAAGAAGCAAAAGCATTCATTGAAGAGCTTCGTAAAAAGTATTGGGATGCATCCCATAATGTATTTGCCTATCAAATAGGCGAGCGTAATGAAATCCAACGATTTTCTGACGATGGAGAGCCAAGTGGAACAGCCGGTATGCCAGTCCTCAATGTTTTAAAGGGTGAAGAGATTAAGAATACGGTAGTTGTTGTAACACGTTATTTCGGTGGTACACTATTAGGCACAGGTGGTTTAGTTCGAGCTTATGGACATTCTGCAAAAGAAGGCATTATAGCTGCTAGAATAATTGAAAAAGTATTGTATCAGAAGTTAAGTATAATTGTATCCTATACTCAAGTCGGTAAAATTCAGTATGAAACCCATCAGGCAGGACATATCATACATGATACTTTGTATACAGATCAAGTCGAATTTGTTGTATTAGTTAAGGTAGATGAGGTAGAAAAATACATTAAGATAATCAAGGAAGCTACTAGTGGACAAGGTATTGTGAAAGAAGGTAAAGAGATTTATGGATCTTTTGTGGACCAAGATTTATTATTGACTGATTGCTAATAGACAACTTGATTTTTAAACTCTTGTATGACTGAATGAGTATACTTATCTTTGGTTGTTTAGAGGAACTTTGATATAATAGTTATAGATAGAATAAATGTAGGACAAGAATAGTGAGGGATGCTAGTGAGGTGGTTAGGACTTATCTTTTTAAGCATAATAAGTTTTATTTTTCTTGTATCTTGTCAATATGATCAAACTGAAGAAGTAATAGAATCAGTACCGGAAGAATTACAGTTATCTCTTATGATAAATGTATACGGAAAAGAGGCGGAGATTATTGAAAAAGTAGCCTCTGATTATAGTGTGATAAATCCCAATATACAAATCGACGTCATGGCACCTGGAGGGGCTTATGAAAATATTATGAAAATTAAACTATCATCAGGTGATGTTCCTGATCTCTTCTCTACCCATGGGTGGAGTGTAACAAGATATGCTGATTATCTAGTTAATCTGAATGAAAAAGATTGGATTACTAATATTAGGAACGAGTTTAGACCATTCATAGAGGATAAGGAAGGGCAAATCTATGTATTACCCTTTAATATGGATATGACAGGTATTGTGTACAACAAAGGGATTTTTGAGGCATATAACTTAAAAGAACCTCAGACATATGATGAGCTTTTAGAAACCTGTGAAATACTTACTAGAGAGAGTAATGGTACTATTCTCCCATTCATAAGTGCTAAAGATGTTTGGTGCGAAGCACAGTTTTTTGATTTCTTTGCGATACCTCTTCTTATAGATACACCCCATCATGATTATTCTGATGAATTCATGAAGGGCAATTTTGATTGGAGTAAGTGGAATTGGCTAGCTGAGGAATGGCAGCAGATTTATAATATGGGCTATGTAAACAAGAATATGCTAAGTTGCAATTATAATGATAATATAAAAAGTTTTGCAAATGGTGAAGCAGCAATGGCTTTCTACGGTCCATATTTTATGCAGGATGTTGAATCACTTAACTCAGAAATAGAGTTAGCAATGATGCCTATACCTACGATTTATGAAGGGGGACATCTTACTTTAGCCACTGGTGAGAGAAGCACCTTAGGTGTCTACAAAGAGAGTATTTATAAAGAAGAAGCATTAGAGCTGTTAGATTACTTCGCGGAGCCAGAGAACATAGCTCAGATTTGCGAGGCATCACGATTACCTTCAGCCTTTAAAGGGATAAACAGTTATGAAGATTTTTATATGAAAGAAAACATTAAATTGTATCCCTATTTTGATAGAGCCTATTTACCTGACGGTATGTGGTACATCATGTGTAGCAATTCAGCTGGTCTTGTATCAGGTGATTTATCAGTAGAGGATGTATCTAAAATAATGGAGCAAGAGTATAAACGATTAAGATCCACAAAAAAAGGGGCTGAATCAAAATAGAAAATTATTTCTACTTTTATGATAGTAACGCTATAGTAATGAATAGAGAAGACTTCCTTTAATGTGAAAGGAAGTCTTCTCTATAAGCAGTAGGTGTTTTCTTATAATACTTTTTGAATGTCTTTGAGAAATGCCTTGTGCTACAATAGCCAACTCTTGAGGTAATATCACTGATGGTTAGAGGTGAGGCTAAGAGCTCTTTGGCTTTAAGCATTCGGACCTCGGTAAGATAGCTTAAAAAGGTTTTATTTGTTTGGCGTTTGAAAAGTGTGCTTATGTAATTTGGTGTTAAGTCTAGTTGATCAGCTATTTCACTTATTCCAATATCCTTCATATAATTAGAGTGAATATACTGCTTCATTTGTTCAACAGGATCTTTTTGAGTACTAGCGCTTTTAACGAGAATAGATTCACCACAAGCTTTTAAGGCAGTTAATAAGTCGGTACCCTGAGTTAAATTCAGAGGAAGTCTTGTAGATAAATAAGTCATAATAGGTTTGGTTAAGGCTCTTGACGTAGTTGTAATTGAATTAAAAGGTTCAGAGTTAATAATCTTCATATATTCTAAATATTTTTGAGATAAGTAGTATTTACTTAAATGTTCAGATAAAACTAGTAGTTTAAGGCTTTTGTCATCTAATGCTCTATAATAACTTTGAAGATGGCATAAGCTATATGCTCGACCTATGCCAAGTCCGATGCGAAGAAGTGATAAATTATCTATTTGATGATAAGCTTTTTTAAGGTCTTTTACTTGGGGGCATTCTGAAGATGCAACTAAGGATATTGGAAATTTAAAAGTTTTTAGCGTAGCCAATAGATGATTATAAAATGAATCAAAACAGTTATCTTCATGATTATCTTTAGCTTTAAAATCCCAATAGCAGATACAATCGATATATTGTTCTTTATTTTCTTTTAATGCTATATAAAATTGATGATTTATGTATTTCTCAATGAGTTGTCTTAAGTGATCCACAAGTAAAAGGAAGTTAGCTTCATCACTGGATTCAGGAATAATCTTTAAAGTTTGAATCTTACCACTACACTTCCATTTATTAAAATGCCAAATATCTTTTTCAAATTCAGAATTACTATATAAGTCCATTTGCTTTTTAGCTACAGAAGCTACATTTAAAGCTTCTGTTAATTCTTCAAGTGTAATAGGTTTAAGGAGATAACTTTTTACACCTAATTCTAAGGCTTCTTTTGCATATTCAAATCTAGAATAACCGGTTAATATAATGAACTGTGTATGAGGGCAGTGTTCTTTCATGTGGCGAATAGCTTCTAAGCCATTCATTCCAGGCATACGAATATCAATGAATGCTATATCAGGATAAAAGTTTTGAACTTTCTCTAAGGTTTCAGTACCGTTGGTCGTTTGAATAATATCAGGCTTTAAGAGTGCTTCTTCTAATAAAGCTATTAAGCTTTCACGAACAAGGTATTCATCATCAGCTATTAAAATCTTCATACAAAGCATCCCCTTTTGGTATTATCATTTCAATAGTGGTTCCTTTTAAGTGTTCCGAGTAAATTTGTATTTGAGCATTCTTATAATAAAAGAGTAGTCTTTCTCTAACATTCTTGAGACCAATCCCATCAAAATGTGCCCAATCTCTAAAGTCCATACCTTCTCCATTATCGTGGATAACCAGATAAATACCTTCTTCTGTCACCTTACCTTCAATGTCAATAAAACCGTTAAGATGTAGAGGTTCAATACCATGAATAATGGCATTTTCAACAAGAGGTTGAAGTAGTAACTTAGGTATCAGTAAGTTGTTTAAATTCGGATCCGTAGTAATCTGGTAATCTAAACGGGTATCAAATCTTAATTTTTGAAGGTAGAGGTAATGCTTAAGAAGTTTCATTTCTTCTTTAATAGTTGTTTGCTCATCTTGGCTTAGGGTGTATCGCAACATTCGGGTAAGACTGATAATAGCTTCATCAAGTTCTTTATGTTTACCTAAACGATTTAGTCCTATGAAACCATTTAAAGTGTTATAGAGAAAATGAGGCTGAATCTGAGATTGTAAAGCCGCATATTTAGCTTGTTGTTGACTTATACGGGCTTTATATTCTCTATTGATTAAATCATTAAGTCGCTTAACCATGTGATTTAATGAATGCCCTAATAAGGCTAGTTCACCCTTACCCTTATCATAAAAAGTGACTTGAAGATTACCTTTTTCTACTTCTTTTATACCTTCACTAAGTCTATTAAAGGGGTCTGTTATGGTCTTAGATAAAAAGAAAAGAATAAAAATGGTGAGTAACACCTCTAATAGGATGAATGAAAAGCTGAATAGATAAATGGTGTTATTCTTTGCATCGAGTTCTTTTTGGGAAAGAAAAAGAATCATTTTCCATCCGCTTTCATCAATAACCTTTTCAATGGTTAAATACTCTTCAATAGCGTTAACTCCTTGCCGATTCATCTGAGTAACCAATGGATATGCCAAAGTACTATTATTACTATAAATTAAGTTCCCATCAGCATCGATGATACAACCTATGTATGAAACATCCAGAACGATGTCCTTAAAAAGGAGCTCAAATACATCTGTTGAAGCATCAGCCATAATAACACATAAAGGCTCTTTGGTGGTAGGGTCAATGATAAGTCGTGTGAAAGAAAAAACGTCTTTTTCAATAGCTTTATACAAATAATCTTGACTGTGATTACTAATAAATGCGATACCATCTTCAGCATCCATAGCTTTTTTATACCAATCTTTTTCTCTGTAGGGGTAGTCATAGGTTATTGTGCTTGATCCATATTTCTTTGAGCAACTTATCATTTGACCATTATTATGGACTAAGACAGTACTCAATACCTCGTCACGGGTATTTAATAAATAGCTTTGCAAAGTTGAGCTTAATGTGTCATAAAAAGGATAAAGATCATTTTCTTCAAACTCATAAAACGCTGCATATTCAATTTTATTTAACGCTAGCATAAACTCTTCATCATAATAAGGTATAACAGTTAATCGATTAAGTTCTGAGAAATAAGACTCTAAATTTTTCTCCATAGCTTTTAATGTACTTTCTTTTAAAGTAGTCGTTTGGTCATTCAAGAGGTCTTTATAATACATAGGTAGTGTGAACATAATGAAAGTAGCGAAGAGAAGTATGGTTATAATAAACACCAATATTAATCGAAATCTAAGGGAATGAGAAAAACGCATCGAAGGACCCCTTTCATAAAGTTATACCGTAAAAGTATTATAACATTTATAGAAAAATTATACCAAAACTTTATTGGTAACCATATATGTAGTGTAGAAATGAGTACATGAATTGTAGAAATGCATCCTTTCATATCTTACTCAAATTCTTATAATGAAACATATAAGGGTATTGGCTCTTAGAATAAAAAAGGAGTGATTGAAATGAAGGGGTTCATTAAAAAGATAGTTACGTGTTGTCTTATTAGTATTTTAGCAACAGGTATTATAGGATGTAGTAGTGATACAGCAGACACGACACAAAATCAAGGTGAGAAAGAAAGTCCACAAACTAAGGAGAAAGATAGCAGCAAAGATTCAAAAAAAGATAAAAAAGTTAGTATTGATGTGGCTGTGAATTTTGGTATTGATGATCAGATTACTATTGGATTAGAAGAGGTTGCTAAGGGATTTGAAGAAGAAACTGATATTGAAGCAAACATCATCTCACTACCTGACTATGAACCAGTTATGAAAGCGAAGATGGCAGCAAACGAATTACCTGATATGTGGTCAACTCATGGATGGTCCGTACTTCGCTATAGTGAATATTTAACACCATTAGAGGATCAAGAATGGGCTAAGGTATTACATCCAGCTATTGAGCCTGTTATAACTGATGAAGCAGGTCATATTTATGTTTTACCTATAGATGTCGACGTAGCAGGTATAGCATACAATAAAGATGTAGTAGAGCAAGCTGGTATTGATGTGGATAGTATCACAACATGGGATGATTTCCAAAAGGCATGTGCTTCCATTAAAGAAAACACTGATGCAGCACCAATTAGTCTTGGTGGAAAAGACAACTGGACAGTAGGTAATTTTCTTGACTGGGTTGGACCAGCAGTCATGTTAACAACAACTCAGGATTATGATCAGCAATTATTAGATGGAAATTTCAACAGCGAAGGCTGGAATGAGGTTAATGCCTTATTTGAAAATATGTATGATGCAGGTTACTTTAATGCAGATGCTTTAACTGGTACTTACTCAGATGTTGCAAGAATGTTAGGTACTGGAGAAACAGCATTTGGTCTTTATGGTAACTACATTATTAGTGAAGCATTATCTTATAACCCTGATGCAAACTTAGGATTTATGCCTGTTCCTGCTTATTATAGCGAAGATACACCGTTCTTAATATCTGGAGAAAGAACCACTTTAGGTATTTGGAAAGATACTGAAAACAAAGAAGCATGTCTTGAATTCCTTAGTTATATTGCTAGACCAGAAGTGATGAGCAAATTGGCTACAATCAGTGGTGTGCCAGCAGGATTAACGACGGCAGAGAGTGATACAGGAATTTTGAAAGAAGATTATGCAAAACATCAAGAGGTACCCTCTGTTCCTTATTTTGATCGAGTTTATTTACCTAGCGGTATGTGGGACACCATGTGTGCAACTGGATCTGCGTTAATTGCTGATGAAATGACAATAGAAGAAGCGACAGCTAAAATGAAAGAAGACTTCGATAAATTATATAACTGAAAGTTCAATAGAAAGGGTAGGCAGAAATACCTACCCTTTTATTTTGAAATAGGAATGTTCGAGTTTTGCTCGCAAGGTATCGTACTTTCCTATTTCAGTTTTAACGTGGCGTTAGCCACTTTAGTACATAGATCTGAAAAGGAGGGTACATATGAGTGAGAGTAGGAAGACCAATATAATCAATGAAAAAAATATGATCAATATTATGTATTTACCAGCACTTATATTATTTTGTATATTTGTTTTCTATCCTTTTGTTAGTGGTATTCGAATTTCCTTTACTAATTGGAACGGTTTCTCTCAAAACTTTGAATATATAGGTTGGTTAAATTATAAAAATCTTTTGCATGATGAGATTTTGCAGTTGGCACTCAAAAATACACTTATTTATGGTATTGGCAGCACGATTCTTCAACAAATGTTAGGATTATTTTATGCTGTTTTTCTGGACAAAAAATTTATTGGGAGTAAAACCACAAGAACCGTGGTTTATTTACCAGTCCTAATAGCAGCAGTTATTATGGGATACATGTGGTATTTTATATTTCAATATAACAGTGGTGCCTTGAATGATGTACTCCGTGTTTTGGGATTAGAATCTGTTGATTGGCTAGCTAAAGGGAATCAGGCGGTATGGATTATTACCTTAGTCAACACTATACAATACACAGGGGTTTCTATGGTTATCTATCTAGCTGGATTACAAAATATTCCTAAGATGTATTATGAAGCGGCCCAAATCGATGGCGCAGGTCCCATCAGCCAGTTCTTCAAAATTACACTACCTTTACTCTACCCAGCTATTGTTACATCTGTCACATTGAATCTAATCGGTGGTCTTAAGCTGTTTGATGTTATTAAAGCCTTAACAAATGGTGGTCCTGGTTATTCCAGCCATTCTATTTCAACTTTGGTTGACCATACTTATTTTAAGACCCAAGCGGCGGGTTATTCATCAGCTATGGGGGTCATACTATTCTTAATCATCATGGGTGTTGCTCTATTGACAATAAAAATATTTGATAAAAATGAGGTGGATATGTAATGAAAACATTCCTTAAAAATAATTGGTTGAAGACCATTATAGCAGGCGTTATCTGCCTTATACATATTGTACCTTTTTATATCAGCATCACGGTAGCACTAAAGGCTAAGACAGATCTATCTTCAAGATGGATATTACCTAAAGAGCTCTATCTAGAAAACTTCATCAAAGCAATAGAGCGTGCTGAAATTTTTTCGGCTATGAAAAATAGCTTAATTATCACAATAACTGCAGTATTGATAATAACTATCCTTGGAGCCATGGCAGCATATCCCCTTGCAAGGAATCGTAGTGGTTTAAATAAGACGATGTTAAATGTCATTTTAGCTGTTATGATGATACCACCTTTGAGTATCTTAGTTCCTTTATTGACCTTTGTAACTCGGATTGGTGGTGTAAGTACATTCTGGGGGATTATATTAGTTGTGGCAACCTATCAACTGCCCTTGAGTATTTTTTTATACACTAATTTTATTCGAACCATTCCTATGGACTTGGATAATGCTGCTTCCATAGATGGCTGTTCATCGTTTAGTATTTATTATAAGATTATATTACCTCTATTAAAACCAGTAACTGCTACAGTCATTATTTTGGTAGGGGTGAATATATGGAATGACTACCAGTTCTCTTTATATCTCTTACAAGATCCGGATATGAAAGTGGTTACATTAGCGGTTGCGAATTTTTTCGCACAGTCCTCCAGTAATTTTGGGGCTGCATCAGCTACAGCTTTGATGGCCATATGCCCTATTACAGTCATGTATTTATTCCTACAGCAGTATTTCGTTAAAGGTATGGTAGATAGCGCGATTAAATAATTGAAAATAGAGTATTTAAAAGGGGTAACTGTTTGTATTCAGTTACCCTTTAAAACATAAGATTAGAGATGTCTTTCATAACCAACGTTTTTAAATCTAATAAAAAAGCACTATATCTTTCATCAGTATAAGTAAAATAGAGTAGATGCACATTTCTTCCATTCCCAGTATCCAATATATCCATATACAGTGGACCAACAAGAGGTTGATGATCTACAGCTATAGGTTTTGAATCCGAAAGCCAAAAAATATCGTTAAGCTTATCTTTAGCATCATGTTGATAGATACTTATAGTACCATTATGATTTTCATTATATGTCGTATAGGCCAGAGCTAAATGATCGCTGCCGAATTCATTAGCGACTACTCCAGGTAGACCACCTAGGATATCAGTGTTAGCAGGAATTGTGGCAATTGAAAAAGGTACATCATCATGATGCTTTTGTGCAACTACATTGTATCCTTCAGATATATACTGCAACCCACAAAAACCTGTTAGATAATTAAGAGGGTTTACATACATAACATTCGTTAACAAAGGCTCCTTTTTAAACTCATTTTGCCCATAATCCATGTCTATGGTATAGAGGTTAATGCTACCTTTATAAAGAGAGGTATAATAAAGGCGATTATCTAAACGATCTAGGAAATTAATATCATGAGGGAAATTAAGGTATGTCTTTTCCATAGTCGTATCATTCATTATGGAGTAGAAAATATCACCTGTATATCCAAAAGAGTTGTTATAAATCCTTGGGTTATTATCATAAGTATAAAAGAGTCTAGAGCCATCAGTGGCTAAGGAAGTAATTGAACTAAAATTTTCTATAGGGTCCTGATAAAAGTTAGAATGATTCGGTTCTTCATCATTTATTTTAACATGTACTAATCCATCTTTATAAGTACTAATAATTTCATTGTCATTCATAGGACTACCAAATATTCTCTCAACTTTTTTATGAGCCTGTAGTGTATAGATAGGATAAAGCTCAGAGGTATGTATCTTAAGCTGATACATAGTTACTTCATTATCTTTTTGTCCTAAGATCAGCATGTTATTATTTCCTGTTATATAGATATCTTTTATAATTCCTAGCTTTTCAGAGTATATTTCTGACACCCGTAATTGTTCATATGCTTGGGGTGTTTCTAAATTTTTGTATTGAATAAAACCAAGTATAGAGGTAATGGTGAGAACAAGAATAAAAAGTATGAGCATCATGTGCTTCTTCATTTGACAACCTCCTAGCCTGTGCTATAATTATCTTATTATAACATGAAAAATATGTAATTCTATTCTTTAACCATAATTTAATCAATAAATTATTGCTGAAGAACACTTGAACTTATAATCTGAGATAATATTTAAGAAAGTTGGTTACTTATGATTTCTTTGACGGAAGTTTTTAATAAAAGCCTAAAGAAAAACATTTTAATATTGGCATTAATACCTTTCATTCAAAACACAACTCACTTACTATTATATCAGTGGATTTATGATATACCGTACATACCTACGAGTAATCTATTTACAATTAAACTTGGTTGGATTTCTGCTCCGCCAGAAGCGAGCTATCTATATGAGCAATTTCCGAGTATATTTTATAATAATCATAACGGTCATGTACAAACCATTTTTCAACTTGATATAGCTTTGACTATAGGTATTATTCTTTTAAGTATCTTAATAACAAGTTTCATTCGTAGTTTTTATTTATGTTATTTAAGAGCCGCCAACATAGACAATATTAACTTACCTAAGATCTTTGATGAAGCTTATAGCAGATGGTTCAAATTTTTCTTGTTAGAGTTAATCATTATGTCTGGATTCTACATAAGCGCGTTAACTGAAGCATTGGGTCTATACCTATTTGTTTATATACCTCTAGCTTTTGCTTTTTGCTATATTCATTATGGGTTAGTATTAGATAGACCAATGAGTTTAAAAGATCACTTAGGTAGTGCTTATACTGTTTTAAAGAATAATTTTATGTTAACTATAAAACTAGGCTTATTCATAGGTCTTCTATTTTCACTAACGACACCTATCATTTATATTTTGGGGCACATGGATACCATCGGTATTATTGGAGGAATTATCATTATCAGTATCTTAGGTGTCTATGCCAATATGACTGTTCTTAAAGTATATGATAAATTGCGAAAAGAATCTGACCAGGAATCGGTTCATATTGATATTCGAGTCTAATAGCAGAGTAGCATTATAGGAATTTCAGTAATAACCCAATAGTAATAGCTGATATTGTCAAAGGCTTAGAAACATGCTAAAATAAGTCTATAAAATATACCATTGAGCTAACTCAATGGTTCTTTTTAAGGAGGATTAAATATGGCTGGACATTCCAAGTTCGCGAATATTAAACATAGAAAAGAAAGACAAGATGCTAAAAAGGGAAAGATATTTACTAAATTAGGTAGAGAGATTGCCGTTGCTGTAAAAGCAGGCGGTCCAGATCCAGAGCTTAATACGAAGTTAAAGGATGTTGTTGCAAAGTGTAAAGCTAACAATATGCCTAATGATACAATTTCTCGTAGTATTAAAAAAGCAGCTGGTGAAGGTGATAACGTAAGCTATGAAAGCATTGTTTACGAAGGTTATGGTCCTAATGGTGTCGCTGTTATCGTAGAGTGCCTTACAGATAATAAAAACCGTACAGCAGCGAATGTACGTCACGCCTTTACAAAAGGCGGTGGCAACATGGGAACTTCCGGTTGCGTATCCTTTATGTTTGACAAAAAAGGTGAAATAATCATTGAAAAGTCTGACGGCATGGATGAAGATGAAATGATGATGCTAGCATTAGATGCAGGAGCTGAGGATTTCGAAGCTGAAGAAGAAGGGTATGTAGTGATAACGACACCAGAAGATTTTGGGGCAGTATCTGATGCTATCAATGCGGTAGATATTCAACCTATTTCAGCTGAGGTAAAAATGATTCCTCAAACAACGACTGAATTAACTTCTGATGAAGATCTTAAGAAGATGCAAAAAATGTTAGATTTATTAGAAGATGACGATGATGTCCAAGACGTATGGCATAACTGGGCAGAATAGGAACAAAGTGCTGAAAGTGACTTATATAAATGGTTATAGACTCGACAAAACAAACTCCTTCTATATTAATGTATATCATTAATGTAGGAGTTTTTTTTATGTCTTATAAAGATGTTATAAGAGCGTTTATATATGATTGCAAGATACGTAATTTAATTGAGCTCGTTACTCACCAACACATTAAAAATTATTTTTCATGCTTAAGCAATGGGGGGTAACAGATAGTTACATTAATTTCCATAAAGTTGAAATTATTAGCACAAAGGAGTATAATGTATTTTGATGTAAAAGTATAAGTTTTCTGTAAATGCATTATTTACAAAAGGAGATGGATTTAATGAATAGAAAGTTATTTCCTATAATGATAGGTTTTTTGTTTTTTTTATCTAGCACTATTAGTGTACTTGCGAATAACATAATTGATTATGAAATCTATGCTGACAAATTAAAAGAGATTAATATTTTCCAAGGTACAGGAGAGGGATTTGAATTAGAAAGGGAACCAAATCGTATTGAAGGATTAGTTATGTTTATCAGATTAATTGGTAAAGAAAAAGAAGCTAACAATGGAACTTACTCACATCCATTTACCGATGTCCCTGAGTGGGCAAATAATTATATAGGATGGGCTTATGAAAATGGCTATACAAAAGGTATATCAGATACACAGTTTGGTTCAGATGATTTAATGCTAGCAAAGTCTTATGTTACATTGATTTTAAGAGCATTGGGATATGAGGATACATTAGGTGATTTTTCTTGGAATACAGCAATAAGCTATGGAAATTCATACGGTTTATATGATGAATATGATGAACAATTATTATACTCAAAAGATTTTTTAAGAAGTGATATAGCATATTTATCATATCAAACTCTTAATACTAATATGAAAAATTCTAACCTAACACTCATTCAATATTTAGTAAATAATAATGTTATAAGTTATTCTATAGCAAAGGATATAGGCCTAGAAGTATACGATAATAAAATTGTTTTTACTGATGAAAATTTAGAGCAACATATTAGAACATTACTAAATAATCAAACGAAAACTATAGAATATAACGATGTTTTAAACATAACCTCTTTAGATTTAAGTGGTCTTAATATTAAAAATCTTGATGGGCTAGAATATTTTTCTAACCTTAACAAACTAGATGTAAGTAATAATCAAATTGATAAACTGGAGTCCTTACATAATCTAGACAAACTAGAGTATCTAAATATATATCAAAACTCAATAAAGAATCTTGATGAGATAAGGAACTTAGAGCTTTCTAAAATTGAGATTAATGGAGATAACGATTTTAATGACTTAAGTCTTATTGAAAATAATATAGAACTAATAGAAGAAGTTGAAGCAGGTGATCTAAAAATTGTAACTCAAAGCTTATCTGGAAGTGTCAAAATAATTAATAGAACTAATAATCCAATCAATATGAATGGTGCCATATTACGTTCGGTAGTTAATAACAAAGAATTTACAATAACTAATAATTTGGTTTTACCAGGTAATATAATTGAGATAATTATTTCTAAGGAAGATTTCTTTAACGAACAGCAAGATGCAGTTGAGTTACTAAGGTCAAGCGATTACATTATATCAAACTTTAACATTACACCTAACTTAATTGATTTGATACCTAGAAGCAGAGAGATAATAATAAATGACCCCGTACTAAGAAGTGTTATCAAAAATTCAAGTGGATTATTACCTGATGAACCTATTAGATTCATGGATATTGTAGATCTTCAACATTTTTCTAATAATAATGGTAAAATAAAAAATTTACAAGGTCTTGAGTACTTTTTGGGTCTTAATTCAATAGAGATAAACTATTCTGATATCGTTAGTTTAGAGCCTATAGAGAATTTAATTAACTTGGAAAAAGTATATATATACGGAAATCATAATTTAGAAGATATCACTCCGTTATCAAGTTTAACAAATTTAGCACATGCAAGTTTAGGTCATAATAATATTATTGATATTTCACCTTTATTAGAGCTAGAAAAGTTAAAGTACGTAGAATTACAAGGAAATCAATCATTAACTAATTTACATTTAATAATTGATAAGATAGAGAAAGTAGTTTATTAGATAGAATATGGTCATGTTTGGGTCTATAAAAGGGTAGATAAGAATAAATACTGTTGATAAGTATGTACTAAAGTACCCTGCTATAAAGATGAGTAGAATCATCCATATAGCAGGGCATTTTTTTATAGATGGGACAGAGCTAAAACAGCTTTAATTTTTTGCAATATATCATGCTCAATGCTAGTAATAGCAATAATAATTTCTTTCAAGTTAGCAGATATTTCTTTGATATCATTTACTGTAGAGACTGATTCATCTGTATCCTCCAGAGACTTAAGTAGCAACTCTATTTTCTTACTTTCATCCTCCGATATATTGGAAAAATCGGCTTCCATTTGTGCAGCAGAATAAAGTAATTGTATACTTTTAAGTATATCATCTAAATCACTTTCACAAGATACGTTATTAATAGCCATATCAGAGGAAGTAGATTCTGTAAAGTTTTTTATAAGCATTTCTAAGGTTTTACATTCTGCGTCTAAAAGCTTGGCCATAGCTAATTCCATTGATGCAGCAGATTCAAGTAATTGGTGTATAATAGGTTGCTGTTTTTTTGGCAGTGGATTAAAGGGTTGTTGATGGTATTCTTCAGTTGATGAACTTATAATATAATCATTTCTATGTATCTTCCTAAATACGTCGCACATATTCAAACCACCTCTCTTTTTATCTTACACTATCAATGTATTCCCTAATATGAAAATAGTGCTTATACAATATGTTAACATTATTAAACATATAGATAATTTTGGCGTTCACATAAAAAGGGAGCGTTGTTACATACTAATGCTATACACATTGGTAAATGAATCCAAGTATGGAGGGAGTAATGATTACTACTTTACAAGTCGTATTTAAAACATTTATAGGTTTTTAAATTATATTAGTCATGACACGAAATTTAAATCTCCCTATAACTCTACGTGAGTATTTGCCTTCTGAAATTATTGTAGATGGTAGAGTTGTAAGTAAAAATTTAAGGGAGTTTAATCTTAGTGAAGAATGGCTAGAATGTCAACTTAGGTTATATGGAATAGAATCAAAAGAAAAAGTAATATATGCAGAATTGCAAAGTGATGGATCTCTGTATGTTAATAAAAAATAAAGAGTAAAGAATGAGAATAAAGGAACCTAAATACAACAGGTTCCTAATATAATAATGAAGTTACATTGGTATCATTGAATAACTTTACTCTGAGCAATCCTTATTAACATTATGGCTACAATAAATGAAGCTAATACAGATATTAAAGCATATAAGTTCCCGATTATAAGTGCTTCAATTATCTTTTCAGTAGCTTCGGGTTGTCGTGCAATACCTTCAATTGCGGCTGCAGTAGCAATACCTATGCCTTTTGCAGCACCTATCCCACCTATAACCGAAATACCTGAACCTAAAGAAGCTAGTCCAATATTAATGCCACAATCTAAACCGGTATCACAATTAACATAACAGTTACTAGCCTTTGCTAAACGTATAAGACAAAGAGCTATTAAGAAAGCTGCAATTAATGGAATGAGAGTAATATTATTGCCTAGTACTAACCCATCCATGATTGTATCAAAAGCTTCGGGTTGTCTTGCAATACCTTCAACTGCAGCTGCAGTTGCTAATCCCATACCTTCTCCTACTCCAATGCCCACTACCATTGTTAAGCCAGCGCCTAGTGCAGATAAACCTTTTAAATAACCACAGTTCATATATGCTTCCTCCTTCATGGTATTTTTATGGTATGTTTGTAACATAACATCCTCATGTTTTAGTATATTCATAGATTTGTATTATTGTGATGAAAAAAGCTATATAAATCGTAATATTGTAGAGGTGTTGGATATTTAATGATATAATATTAAAAAGAAGTTAATATTGTAAGAAAAGAGGAAATCTTATGGCAGTTAATGAAACAAAAATAAAAGTGAGGTATGCTGAGACAGATCAGATGGGTGTTGTACATCATTCAAGATATTATCCATGGTTTGAAGTTGGAAGAACTGAATTACTTGCAGAAGGCGGATTACCTTATAGAGAGATCGAGGAACAGGGTATTATGTTCCCTTTAGTAGAAAGTTCTTGCAAGTATAAAGAAGGAGCTAGGTATGAAGATATCCTTATCATTAAGAGTTTTATTGATGAACTAAAAGCAGCTAAGTTCACGATGTCTTATGAAGTTATTCGTGAAGCCGATATGAAGATTTTAGCTACAGGGAAAACAGTACATGCCATTACAGATAAAAATCTTAAACTAGTCAACTTGAAAAAAGTAAATATTGAAGTATGGAATTTACTACATAGTTTGAGTGAATTACAATAAGTTATTAACTACCTCCAATTAGATATTTTGTGCTAATGGGAGGTTTTTTCATAATGATGTGAAGTATTCTTGACTTGATTTACAAATTATGGTAATATTACAATGAAATGTATTAGCGTAATTTCTACGGAGGAAGCAAATGAGCCATGTACTAAAGGATATAAAAGAATATACAAAAGCATCAGATAATTTAAAGATGATAATATTATATAGAAATTTTTCAACTCTAATAACATCAATATTTTATTTAATATCTAATAATAATCCAATTTTAGTCGAATTAATAGTCATATCAAGTGTAATTATATCTTCTAGAATAATCATGAAGCTATACAAGAGAAATATAAATGATCGAAATTTTGTGAAAGTTCTAACGATTATTGAAACTCTAGGAATTTCTTTAATTTTGATCCCTACGGGTGGGCTAGATAGTGCATATATTTGGTATGCGCTAAATACTATACTTGTTTCTATATTTTTTTTACCCAAGCGTTATAAGTGGATTAATTTATTCCTATACTTAATAATAACGTTAACGATTTCGTATAGGTTCATAAATTCAGATCAAATGTTTATATATTTTGTTATAAGCCATTCTAATTTAATTCTTAGCTTTATTCTTATGACGGTTGTTTTAACATTATTATTCAAACAGAATAAAATGTTAAATAATAAGGGAATAGAACTCATAGCATTAAACGCTGAATTGACTCAAATATATGAGAGATCTAACGAGTCTATTGACTACATTATGGGACTATATCAGGCAATAGAATCGCTATCTACTCAGCATAGTAAGGAAGAGACTATCAAATTACTTGTTAAGTATATAAAAAAAATTACTAAATCAACGACAGTAATATTTTATTATACGGAAGATGACGATTATAGGAATTATGGACTTGAGAATTTATCAGAAGAAAGGCGTTATGAATTAGAGCAGCGGCTAGAAAGGGATTTTTATCATATACAAGAGTCAGACGAACCTTCGAAAATAGAATTAAATTCACAAGAGTATATATTAATTAATATAAGTTCTTCATATAAGCATTATGGTATTTTAGGCATTGAAAACAATAAGTGTAGTTCTAGTCTCTTCTATCATCAAAACATTAAGCAGTTGAATTTTTTATCAGATCTAAGCTCAATTATACTTGAGAAACTTAATTTGGAAGAAATGAATGAACGAATGCTTATTAATGAAGAGCAAAATCGTATTGCTAATGAAATACATGATAGTGTATGTCAAAGGTTGTTTGCTATATCCTGTGCTACTCATGCATTACATTTGAATCATTCAAAAATGACATCTGAAGAATACGAAGATATTATTTGTGATATAAAAAATGCATCACAACTAGCAATGAAAGAACTAAGAACAGTTATATATAAGCTTAGTTGGAAGGAAAAAGGTGAAAATACTTTTGAATCAGAAGTAAAGGATTATATAAATGGGCTTTCAAAGTTACATAACGTTAACATTAACCTTACTCTGAATGGAAATCAAGAATTATTAAACTTTAATCTTAAGAAAGGGATTTACAGAATTATTTGCGAAAGTACAGGTAATGCAATTAGGCATGGAAAGGCAAAGAATATTGATATTTGTATTTCTATTAACCCACAATCTCTTGAATTAATGATATTGGATAATGGTGTAGGATTTGATGAAAAGTCGAAAAAAAGTAATAAAGGTTTGGGGTTAAAGAATATATATAATTTAGTATATGCTTTAAAAGGGCACATAAATATTGATAGTAATATAGGAAAAGGAACCAATATTAATATTGTTTTTGAAATAGAAAACATTTCATTAGTCATATAATTTTTCTATGGAGGAGATTTGGTGAAGATACTTGTAGTTGATGATCATCCTTTAGTTAGAAAAGGTCTTATTTCAGTGTTAGCAATGGACCGTTGTTGTAAAAATTTTTTTGAAGCATCCAATATAGAACAGACCTTACGTTTAATTAAAGAAGAAGAACCTGATTTAGCCATAATTGACTTAAGATTAGGGCATGAGGATGGATTGAGTTTAGTGAAACAAGCTAGAAAAATAAGAAAGCAAATGAAATATGTCATATTAACATCATCAATCCATAACGAAGACTTTACACGTGCTAAAAGAATGGAAGTAGATGGCTATATTCTAAAAGAAGCCATAACAGAAGACTTAATTTATGCGCTTCACGTTATCATGAGAGGAAAAAAATATTATGACCCTATGATTATGGAATATAACTTAACGCGAGGAAATAAATCATTTGATGTATTAACATCGAGAGAACAAGATGTTTTGAATGAAATAGCTGTAGGCTTAAGTAATAATGAAATTGCTAAAAAATTGTTTATTTCTGAATATACGGTTAAAAAACATGTTAGTAATATACTAGGTAAGCTAAACTTGAGTCACCGTACAGAAGCAGCTCTATATGCCAATAAAATTATACAATAAGGCAAAATAATGAGTATGAAAGATAATGTAGCGAAGGGTGAATGAAGGTGGGAAGAAATAAAAGAAAAATAAGCAAAATCTCAAATAAGTCTATAATGTGTTTGACATCAATAGTAGCACTTAATTTGATAGGAATAAGTTATGCTACATGGAATAATGATTTAGACATAAGAGCGTCAGTTTCAACTGGAACTATGGAGCCATTTTTTATTGAGGAGAATCTAAGTACTTTTAGAATTATGGATGATAATACCCAAGAATATCTTGATGTAGACATAAGAGATAATAAAGTAAAAATTAGCGGAAATATTAGATCAGCTTATGAGGACGAAATATACATTGAGATAGGTGATGATGGAACAATACCCTTTAAGTTTGAAGATTTAGATATGATTGATAATGATGAAATCGTTCAGTCCATTAGAATCTCAGACGATGATGTTCACTTGCATATTCAAGCTAAAAATATAGATGATGGTGTGACAACAGAAACTCAACATACTTTTGAATACAAATTAATATTTAATCAGTGGAAATAAAAGGATGGAGGTATAGGTGTGAGAAGAAAGATCATTATAATAGGTATAAGTAGTATATTTGCACTTGTATTGATGTCCGGCGGGTATGGCAGGTGGAAAAAAGAGTTAATCATTGAAGGAGATATAACTGTTTTACATCAGCAGCCCCAAATTATCGACCCTCTAGCATTATTAACTGAGGAGTTAGTTGATGATACAATCATACAAGTTGCTGGAGAGGGTATTTCAGAACCAGGAGACCCAGCAGTAGAAGAAGCAGCAACAGAAGACCCAGCAGTAGAAGAAGCAGTGACAGAAGACCCAGCAGTAGAAG